>SEBM01000313.1 GCA_004296145.1 Flavobacterium sp. | reverse complement strand
CCCTTAATTAACTTTTTTCTTCCTGAAAATAAACTTTTTAACCCTATATTTTGCTTTATGCTTCATGTTCTCCAATATATTAAATGATAATCTCTGACGCTACAATTAGGTTTTAGGAATTAAATGCAGTTTTAAAATCAGAACAAGCGTTTTGGAAAGTGCTTTTTATAGAAAAATTTGGTAGTTTTACAAGCACGCTTTTGCAGAAATATTAACAGCAAAATAATTTGAAATGGAAAGAGATATACTGAAGGACATTAATGGTGAAGAACATTTTTATGAAAATATTGAAAGTCTTGACGAGCATTTAAGCCAGTTTTTTGAAGACGATGAAATTACCGTTTTTCATGAAATGCTTTCGTTAGATTTTCATTTAGATGTGTTTTTAATAAATCAGGCCGATAGTAATTTTAATATTTTGATCACTTCCGGAATGAGTTTATTAAAAATGAATGTACCCGAAAGTATCGAAAATCCGGAAGACTATGAGTTTTGCGAACTGATGGTTCTGATTCCGAAAGATATTGAATTTGCTGAAGTGTATACCGGAAAAGAAAAAAACAGCTGGATTATCTCAATGCTCAAAGAAGCCGCAAGAGTTCCGCATCAGAATGAATCCTGGCTGGCAATCGGGCATAGTTTACAAGCAGATGTAGATTTAGAACCGTATGCGGAAGAAACCGATTTTGCAGGTTGCGTAGTTTTGCCTTCTGTAACTTTTGAAGAAGATTTTACTGAATTCTACAGCGAAAACAGAAAAATAAATATCTACAGTTTGTTCCCGGTCTACAAAAACGAATTGGAATATAAAATTGAAAATGGCTACAACAAATTCCTTGATTTATTAATAAAAGCCAACACAAAAGAGGTTGTTGATTTGGAAAGAAAAAATCTGTTGTAATATAAAGAAGGCAAATGAATATCGAAAAATCTAAAGAAATAAATCAGCAGATTGAGTTTGGGTTAGATTCTTTAAATGAAGAAAGAACCATCGAAATCAAGCTTAAAGATTTTATGCTGATGTATAAAACTTTTGAGGAGTTTAACCGCTTTTTTCATCAACCGGCGCATTATCCAACAATTGAAGATTTAGATAATTTTCTTGGAAACAGGGATTTTGGCGCTTACTCCATCATTCACAAAATGTACTATGAAGTTTTAAATCAGTACATTCCTAAAGATATTCAGGAATCATTAGATGCAGATGATTCGGTTTTTGATCATCCGGATTATCCCTTTTATTATAATTTAAAGGAATAACTGAGATAGAAATTAAAATAAAAAGTGAGATTCAAATCTCTACGAATTTAAATCTCACTAATTGTTCCAAAAAAAAGTTTCATTTACAATTCCTTGCGGATTAACTAAAAAAATTAAGGTTAAAATTATTCATTGCAATTATAGAACTAATTTTTGTTTTGGATATGCGTATAAATACCTGTTTTTAGAGAATGCTAAAATTATTTTATTAGCGTTTTGGTTGTGAAATTTTGTTGTTTCCAAAACCTGCAATAAGCGTTAAAGCTGCAATCAGGTTACCGTCTTTCGAAATCGTTCCGTCAAAATCTCTTCCAAATGAAAAGGTTAGCTTTTTATTTTTGAATACCGAATAATCCGCATTAAAAATCATTTTCCATGAAGGATCAATTTGATTTCCATTTAAAACACTTCGGTAGATTCCTTCAATACTGCAACTAAATTTTGATTGCGATTTAGAATAAGCAATACGCGCACCTGCGTCTAAAGTTGATATATCTTCAAATTCATTTATATTATTATCCAAAGCCAAAATTTTGTCCGGATTATATAAATACCTTAAAAGTCCCAAAAAAGCAATTCCTTTTTCATTTGTATATCCAAAGTTTGTCCAGATTCCGGCATTGAATAATTTACTGTTATCAAAATTTCTGTTTCTGAATTCTCCGCTGACACCGCCATTTACATCCCATGAAAAACCGATTCTCTGGGTTTGAAAATCTGCTGCTATTATTCTTATTTCATCAAATAATTTTGCTTTCTCATCTGATTTTTTGAAATTTTCAAATTTGTCATTTAGTTGATCCTGTACTTTTTTATATTTCTCGCTTTCAATAACTTTTGTTATTTCTTCGGCTGTAACCGCGCCTTTTAGTAAATCTTTTCGTTTCTGTAATAATGTTTTATATTCTTCATCATTACTGTTCAGCCATTCTTCTATTTCTGTATTTGAAAGCTGATTAATTTTGTCCTGAATAGTTGTGATAGAATCAAGTTTCGCTTTTGTAATAGAATCGTACTGACCTCTAAAAATGGAAAATTTAAATCCTAAACCGCCATAAGTGCTTTTATAATTAAAAGATGTATTTGTTGAATCAGGATTTGAAATGGCTAACGAAATAACCAATGTTTGTTTAAAAATGTTTTTGAAATCTGTATTTTGCAATCCCTTTGTTGTAAAATCTGTTTTACCTTTTGCAAGTAAATAATACGGTGAAAAATCCATCGAATAATTTGACGGAAACGATGTGAAAGAATTGCTGGCAGATTGCACAGAAACCATAAAAGAAGAAATATCTGTAGGTTTGTCAATATCAGTTGTCGCAATACCCAATAAATTTGAAGCAGGCGAAGACGGTGCTTTTAAAATATCAACTTCAATGTCCTGTGCATATAGATTAGCCGCTAATAAACAGAAAAAACTATATAAGATTAGTAACTTTTTCATAATTACGAAGGATTAAAAAAACGAATTACACAACGATAATCAACAGTGTCGCCTTCATTTTCTACATTAGCAAATAAAGGATATTCAACAAACATAATTCCGCCGTTCAATCTTATTCTCAACTCGGTATAATTGGTATCTCTCGAAGTATCAGTAATGGTGCAGGCAATAGTCAGGATTTTTCCATTTAAAGTTTTGTTGTCACTAATAATGGTTTGCGGAATACTGCCATTTGCTTTTTTAATATCCAGAATACCTTCAATTTTTGCATCAAATGTGCTGGTTTGTCCCAAACCTCCGGTTATTATTTCAAGAGAAACTTTTTTATTTGATTCATTTACAAAATACAAAGTATCTAATGCTGTTCTTTTGTCTTTCATGGTTTTGGTTGGTTATGGTTTAGTTTGAGTTTTGGATGGGATTATTTTTTATTTCCTGAGGTATTTTCCAAAGCATCTTTAGAACTGATTAATTTTTTCTCAAAAGGCGCTAATTGATTTTGAACTGCGTTAAGCTGTATGATGGTTGAAGACACCCTAATTTCTTTGAGTGAATCTTTTTGTTGTAACTCAAATTCTTTTTCTTTTAATGCTTTAAAGATTTTATAATCTTTACTTATAGAGTCTTTGTAGGCGATCCATCTTTCTCTGAGTCTTTCTGTTGGAGTTACAGTAGAAAAATATTGTGCTAATTTCCATCGGTCTTCTATATTATCTGCTTTAAGGATAATTTCTACATATTTGTCATAGGCTTCCATTTCCTGAACTCCTGCGGTTCTTTCCTTAAAGCCGTTATCGATTATAAAGGTTATGATAACTAAAGCTACACTTCCGATAAACCATTTTAGCAATTCAATGTTGAATTTGTATTTTTCAAATTTTAGAGTATTGTCCTCAAGACTCGATGATTCATTTTCCTGATTCTGAAAATCGCTCATAATATTGGTTTTTACGGTTTTAAATCAAATTACTTATGCAAAAGGATTACTTTTCCTGCGAAAGTATTAAAAGTGTTTTTAAGGTTTTTTATTACAAATATACATAATTGTCTTTTGTTAAAATTTGAAATATTTTTTTTCTAAAGTTTATGTCTGAAATATATAACATGGAGATTACACAAGCGTTGGACATAAACTTTGAAAAAGATTTGCCAGGTAAATATTGTAAATTTGAGTAGGTGTTTTAAAAACTCATCTAAAAAAAAACGAACTAAAAAATAAATATGGAAAATATACACACTTCAAAATTTCAGAATTTCGGTAGAATATTACTTGGATTATTTATGATATCTGCTGCCATTGGGCATTTTACTTTTCAGCGTGAAGATTTTCAAGCTCAGGTTCCTAATTGGGTCCCGCTTGATAAGGATTTGGTTGTGATACTTTCCGGAGTTGTAGAAATTATGTTAGGTCTTGCGATGATTTTTCTAACAAGATATAAAGCACAAGTCGGAATTGCACTTGCTGTATTTTATGTTTTAGTTTTTCCGGGAAACATAGCACAATACATAAACGGAACTCCCGCTTTCGGACTTGACACCGATCAGGCTCGTTTGCTTCGATTGTTCTTTCAGCCCGCTTTGATTTTTATTGCGTTGTGGTCTACTGGGGCGCTTTCTGTTTTGTTTGGGAAGAAAAAATATTAATAGAATTGAATGTGAAAAAAGTAAGAATTTACATCTTTTTTTGTTGATTCGTAAAATTTATATTTGTACGTTTGTCAACGACAAAATACAACGTAAAGATTTAAAATCTTTGAAACTTTTTTATAAGTTAACATAAGCGAACCCTCGCCATGATGAGTAGTTTAAACCGAAAGGCTAGTAAATTTATCTTTATAGGTATTTTGTCACATCTAAAGCGAGGGTTTCGTGCGTTTAATATTTTCAATATGACAAGAGAAAATCAAAAAACATCACATCGAGATGTAATGCCATCGGTGGCAAATTTCGTTTCAAACATTTGCTTTGACGGCGAATTTAAAGAACAACCAATTTACCTACAAGAAATCTTCGAGTTGCTACTCGATACTGAACATGGCAACAATCTCCAATTAAGACAAAAAATGCTTAGCTGTCTCAAAACCAGCAGATATTTAGTTAAAACCTTATCTCCATTTACAGATGAGCAAATTGAAAAAGCTTGTGATAAAGTGACGATGGCGAGAGCTGTTTAGGGTTTTGATATTTTTACAGAATTAAAAAGCTCCGTTAAAAACGGAGCTTTTTTGTTTAAACAGTAACGCAGGGCTTAAACCCTGCGCTACTTTTTTATTATATCTACATCAAATCAAACAAATTCTTCA
>SEBM01001029.1 GCA_004296145.1 Flavobacterium sp. | reverse complement strand
ACTTAGTCATGTTTGTGAGTTTGTGAAATTAATAGGCTTTTAAGGCCGTTTTAATTGTTTTTGTACGGGATACAAAGCTACACAAATTTATGGTTTTGGGAGTTAAAACTTGGAAATAAATTATTTGGTTGACTATCAGGGCTTAAAGTGTTTTGTCATTCCGAGCCAGCGAAGAATTTGATTTATTATGGAAAATTTCTAAATCAATATTAGAGATTTTTAGAAAAACAATGTCAGCAGCGTTAGGCTAATTAGTCCTTCTTTTCGCTACTGCCGTGTCTTCGACTACGCTCAGACTGACACGGCATTCGCTTCAATAAGGTTTATATTAAGAAAGCTTATGGTTCTTTTGGGAAGCCAGTTCCTACTGCAGCAAATAACCGTACAAACTCTTTTTTATGTCTTCTATTTTTCTGGGGCTCTTTTTGTCATCATATCTTGTGTACATATCAATCAACTTTTTAAATTCCTTTTCGTTATCTGCTCTTTTGCCTTTCGCAGGTTCAGAAATTGCATAGATTGGAACGTTTACCGATTCTACCTTGGTTGCAAACCAAGTTGTGTTATATCTAGGAATCGCTAAGCCTAAAATCATTCCTGGTAAACCAGTAAATCCTTCCGGACCGCCTTTTAACAAAATCTCATCGGTGTAAAATGCTACAACATAAACGCTATCATTAATAACTGCTATGGCTTTTCTGCAATCGTACCCCGCAATTTTTCGAACTTCATGCATAATTTTCCAATCTAAATTAGGGATGGTGTCGGGTAAAATATAATCTTCGCCCATGATAGCTTTTTTAATTATCCTTTTGTTTTTTCCTAAATCAGTATACATTTCTGAGGTGTTCTGCCCAGGTGAAAAAGCAAACATCATATCACTAGTATTAGCGTCTTTCTTTTGCGCTTTGTAGCTTGATGTAGTTTCATTAAAATTATAATCCCACAATGTGGTTACATATTTTTTCATTTTATCTTTTGCATCATCAGATAGCCATTTGCTATCAGCCATTTGGCGTTGAAG
>SEBM01000011.1 GCA_004296145.1 Flavobacterium sp. | reverse complement strand
TTGAATATGTCTTTTACCAAACTTTGCTTAATTCTTCTTGAAATCCAGGTACCTGCAGCCAAAATCAAAAGAAAGCCGATGATGGTTACCAGACAATAAAGTCCAATCAATAATGAATCTGGCCAATGTAAATACAAAAAAAAGATGCCACAGAAATATAGCAATAGCCCTGCCCCTATATAGAGATAGATCTTTTTAAAGGATATGTTTTCATCTTTCCTTCCCTTTACACCAAGCAATGATATAGCAAGAAACAACAGTGCAGCAAACTTAGCGAGCCACCAGCCATCAAAAATTGCAACTCTAGCCAGCTGTCCCACTATCCGATCTGTAATCTCTGAATTCCATTCCCAGCATTTAAACATCTGGAAAAACCGGATGTAAAAATGCATAGCCAGTAGAAAAACACTGATCATTCTGCTTAAGTCGAGTATTTTTCTAAGCCCCTGAATATCTTCACCAGTATTCATAATTTTATATGTTATTTGATAAATCCCTATTTTTTGAAACTGCTTTTTTCTTCTTCTTCTTTCTAATGCGCATCAATGGCGAGCCTGGATCCGAGACCGGTTTCTCAAACAAAAAGTTTAAAAGCCCATCTCCCGATGATTTATCATGACCATCTTCCAAAAATGAGGAATCCGGAGATTGATTAGTTCTGGTTTTGGTATTTCGGTTTGCAGGCTCCGATAATTGAGCTTCAGGTTTTTTCAATATTTCCAGGACTGCTTTTGCACTGAACTGTTTGCCAAGATCACTTCCATTAAACACGCACCTGGTATTGTGGTCAACATAGGTTAGTCCATATATTCTACCCTCGTTATTTTGCCGGTATATCAGTGAAATTCCCTTTTTCCCCAATCTGTCGACCAATTGTCTTTTGGTCAACCCATTTGCATTTGTAAGTTGCTCAAGGATAATCCCTTGCAATGTTTCAGCATGCGCTTTCTTTCTTTCCAGGTTTAATTTGAACTTACCTTCAACTTTTATCAATACCGGATTGCCTGCAAACGAACTGGCCTTGAATGGTATACCGATACGAATCCCTTTATCATCCAAAACAGAATAGACAAGTCCCTTTTTTGCAAACATCACGGAATCTTCCGGTCCCCGGTCAGCAATGACATTGAAGCTTTTTAGCACTGCATTGTATTCTGAAAATGAAGTAAACTTATAACTTCTCAATACTCCCGTAACTACATTATAAATTGACCTTTTGGTTTGTTTCTCTCCATAATGTGCCATCTCAATATTAATTGCGGTGATTTGCTGTTCTTTGCCATGCCCCTCAGCTTTAATAAGATTATACTTCATCTCAAGTTCTTTTCTGGTCTTTTCTGAAAGTAATTTACCAATATTGTGAAGATCAATCCTGGACGAATCCGCTTTGATGTTAGTGGTGACAATATGAATGTGCGGATGGTTCGCATCATCATGCTTATATACCAGGAAAGGCTGCTCATCAAATCCAATCCCATTCATGTAGTCAACAGCTATCATCTGCAATTTTTCTGTTGGCAGGATTTCGGCCGGATCGAAGTTGAGCATAATGTGGACTGCATTGGTTTTCACTCGGCTATTAAGTTTAGTTAAATGCTCAAACCTTGCTACCTTATGCCGCAGCTCCAGTTGCTCAATATCCAGCCCAAACCTATTGGCAAGGATTGGTGTTGCAGTTCCCAAAGTAACCTTGGACTCGTTGTAATTAATAAGTCCCCGGATACTGCTCCCAGTTAATATCCGCGCAACCATTTCATTGACATTTTACTTACCAGTTCCAATAACCTATCTACCTTTTGTCCAACATTTTTATACAGGTCGCAGGTCCGCATAAAATAAAAAGAACGTTGCGTCTCATTTTCCGATGTATGGAAATGCCGGGTTTGCTGATTGATATTTATCCCAATTGACCGAAGTTCTTTCCGTATGGAAGCAAGTTCTTCCATTGGTGCATTCATGGTAATATCCCTGGTCAACATAAGGATTTTTTCTTTTGACAGAATATTTCTTGCAACCTCCCCTATCGATTGACAATTGCTATTGAGCAGAATTTTTTCCAACCGCTTATAGGTATTTTCGTTTACTCTGATAATGATCGGATGGGTCAACAGCTGCTCCGGAGTTTTGGATTTCTTCCTTGGCATAATCTTGCTTTTTAATTGATTTCAGCATTTTCGAGTTCCGAGAAAATACCCGACCTCAAGGGCGCAAGATTTTTTTGTGTATACAAAAATACATCTTGCAAAACACCCGAGTGGTTAAAGTATTCCTGTAGGTTGCTCGAATTTGTGGGTATTTACTTTTATTCGTGCCCTAAGAAAACAGGCTTATCAATTGCACTTTCCGGGATGGAAATATTGGCAATGGTCTTACGGAGGTTCAGTCTCAATTCCCGGTAATAAACAGGTGAGCCAGGCTTGATTCTTGGTTTTGAAATAATTGATTTTTTAGGTCTGATCATAATCAAAGATTTAAAAAGCAAAAGTGATGGATTAAGAAATGGGAAAATGGTACTTCCCAACGTAGTAGCGTTATTTTATAACGACACCCAATGGTACGGATCAGTTCATCCCTTATTTTAGATCAAGAAAAATACAGCTAGCTTAAAACAGGGTTAACTGTACTGAGGATATTTCCAATTTGTCAATATCCTTAAGCGTTGCAGCAATTATTTTTTGGTTATAGTTGGTAGTATCTTTATCGCCAAGTTTGGCTAGCATCATCTTTTTGAGTTTGGCAGTTGCATCTTTAAGTGCTTCCTCCCTATTGACAAAGGTTTGATCATATACGCAAATTCCGGAAGAAGATCCAGCGGTACCATATGAACATGATAATCCATAAGTCCAGATTTGATTCGGCCCGTGCCCTAGTGTGATTGTGCTATAGTTGCCATATCTACTTTTATCAGGCAGTCCAAACAATAATTCTTCCATATCCTGAAATGATGGTCGCCTCAACCAGTCATATTCATCAAATTCAATGTTGTCAAAACCAAACCTTAAACCCATGCGGTAAGCATGGACATTGAATAGGATTTTTCTTAGGGTATTGCCGAACTGGACAAACCATTCAATTGATGCGCTATCATCTCTATCCACTGCGGAAGTGATTTCTTCAACTAACAATCTTTCATATCGGATTAGATTGTGATTTTCTACATGGTAGGTTAGTGCTTCTTTTGAGATTAAGCTGAAATATGTTTCCATAACAATAAAAATTAGTTTTTTAATGCAGGAAATCATAGCTGAAGAATACTCGTCAAGGGAAACCGACCAGGTTGTTTATACACCCTTGCGGGTAAAAAATTGCCAGGTATATTTTAGCATTGAGAAAAACTAATCACTTTTGATGTGGACATATTATCAGAATAGTTTCAAAGTAGCATTTATCCCACTCGAAATTATAGAGATCGAAATTTGTTTTAGGAAAAGTTTCAAACCACAAAAAATCTGCACTTCGGTTTTTCGGAAAAGTGCTTGAACGACGCTTCCACGAATTGCTAGCATATGTTAACATGGAAATGCTCAAAACTACTGTCAGTGCTGCGAACTATTCTATTTTTGAAAAACATTTATTTTGCTGTTACACAATTTTAATACTAATGCGTTTTAGGGTAGATTTAAGAAATTAAAATATTAAGGTGTTATGTTAAAAGGATGGTATGTATTCCAAGAAGAGATAAAAGATCTTTTTTACAAGTTAGGTTGCGATGCGAAAACAAATGTAACCATTGAGGGGATTAGGACAACGCATGATGTCGACATCTTCGTCCAAAGCAAATTCCTTGGTCAAAATCTGCGCTGGATTCTGGAGGCTAAGCATTGGTCGAGGAGAGTTTCCAAAATTCACGTAATGGCGCTTAGACAGATTGTTGAAGATGTAGGTGTCGACAAAGGTTTTATAATATCCCAGAAAGGGTTTCAAAAAGGTGCAGTTGAAGCAGCTAAAAAAACAAATATTCTGCTATTAACATTCGATGAACTAAAGGCGGTTTCCGCTGGCATTTTTCATCATGATATTCTTAGGTCTTACTTCAGAAGGCTAAATTACATCACGCTGCGTTATTATTCTCACACTAAAAACATCCGTATCAAGTATGGACTTCGACAGGATGCTCATGTATTTAACGGTGAGTTTGATGCTTTTTTTATAATGTCAACGATTTCCTCGTGTTTAAATAGTGGGCTCCAGAATGACTATCCTATCGAAGTTAATACATTCCTTAATGAAAAATATGGGGAATCTGTTGTTGACAATTTCTATCAATTAATAAATTGGCTGAATTCCAATATGATCATCATCGAAGAAAAGATTTTTATTGCTGAAATGAAAATGCAACAAAATGGGGACTTCAATCCTAGAATAGTTTTTGAAAATGAAGATGAGAATTTTCATATCAGAAGTATGAAAATATTCGGCGGACATTCTAATAATTAAGACCACTTGAATTCACAACCTTGATATTTTTGAAAGCACTAAAAAAACGATTTGAATCTCTTTGAGCACACTCGGAAATCTTTTTTAATGAAATTCAAATGGATCCATAGCGAAAGTTTTTAGGAGGAGTTTATTTTTTTTTGTTTGCCTCAATTAATTTTGAAACAATCGGAATGTCAGCCGGAGCAAAGTTAATTCTAGACAATTCTGAAACATCTACCCAATCAACTTGATCATGATCTGTTAGTTTTAATTGACCACTTATAAATGTACAGAGGTACGCATGAAGTCTAATACTAAATCCTGAATATTCATGTTCATTGAACATTAAGTATTTATTAACTGAAATATCAATGTTCATCTCTTCTTTCAGTTCCCTAATTACGCAAGTTTCATGTGTTTCTGATGCTTCTAATTTACCACCAGGAAATTCCCAAAAACCACCCAATTGTTTATGTGAGGCACGTCGTGCAACTAATATTTTGTCGTTATTATATATTATACCTGCGATTACATTGATCATTTATGGTTAAATTATTGTCTACTCAAAAGTCAGTTTAAAAAATGGATTTTCGAAATGTTTATTATTCTTAATATGTTGATAAGTATTCAATCCGATACCGTTGAAATGAGGTTATATTAGTAAAGGAGAAAGCTATGTTTTACTATATTTGCAGCCTAAATAATACACATTACCGCTCCTTGGATATCGCATTTATTGATAAAGATTTAAGATTAGTTTGTGAGAATGAACAAGTTGCCCAACAAAGGTTAGGTACAGAACTTGCATTCAAGCTTAAGTCACAGATCTCAGATATCATCATTGCGCAATCCGTTGAAGAACTTATTTGGGGTAATCCACGCCAAATTGATACAGCATATGGGCCTGGATTTAAATTAGACCTAGGTGCATCCCATCAAATTACTTTCTGCAATAACCACACAAAAAAGCAATCTGAGTTGAGCAAGACAGATTGGAGTAAAGTAAGTCATATAAAGTTTCTTTCTATAACGAAAAAAATATGAGCAATTTAACAAGTTTCGAGCCAAATTGGATTTCTCAGCCAGGAGATACCATAGCAAATATTTTAGAGGAAAAACAAATCTCAATAAATACTTTTGCAAAACAGATGAATTCATCTATTGATTTCATTAATACCTTGATAAAAGGGCAGGCAATAATTAACGAAGAAATATCTGCGAAATTATCTAATATCCTTGGATCAACTGCTCAGTTTTGGCTTAGAAGGGAAAAGAGATATCGAGAAGAGCTAAAAAGATTTCGAGATTTAGAAGAACAGATTTGGTTGAAGCAATTTCCGGCAGGAGATATGGTGAAGTTTGGTTGGATATCACCAGAAGACAAGGTGAATCCAAGTGCTTTTCTAGATTACTTCGGTGTAGATGGTGTTCAGTCATTTGAAAAGAAATACAGTGTGGAAATGGCCATGGTTTCGTTTCGTACCTCAACAACATACAGTCAACAGGCTGGTGCTGTAGCGGCTTGGTTACGCATCGGGGAGTTGAAAGCTAATGAGATTGTATGCTCACCATGGAATGCTCAAAAATTCCGATCAGCATTAGATGAGATAAAAAAATTAACCAGATCAAAAGATCCTAAAGACTTTATTCCAATATTGACAGCTTTATGCGCTGAATGTGGAGTAGCACTAGTAATTGCACCAGCACCAACTGGTTGTAGGGCGAGCGGAGTTACCAAATTCTTAAATCCTAAGAAAGCTTTTTTAATGTTGAGTTTTAGATATCTGTCTGATGACCATTTTTGGTTTACATTCTTCCACGAAGCTGGTCACCTATTATTGCATGGGAATAAAGCTGTTTTTATAGAAGAAGTTGGAAAAGAAAAAGAGATTAGTGATGAAGAAAAGGAAGCTAATGATTTCTCCGCAGAAATTCTTGTTCCACAAACTTTACGGCCGCAATTGCTTAAAGTGTCCGCTTCAAATAAAAGAGCGGTAATAAGTTTTGCAACATTGGCGGGAGTTTCACCTGGAATCATCATTGGGCAACTTCAATTTATGCAGAAGATAGATTATGGAAAATTTAATTCCTACAAAAGAAGATATAGCTGGGAGGATATTTTTTAATTAGCCTGCAAAGTGTTTAAATTCATCTGGGCTTTTCTGCCAATTACATAAAGCATCCTCCATAACCTGCATACCATATTGCAAATTTAATTTCGCTTCAAGTTGATTGACCTTGTCCTCTAAAATGCCTACTTTAGTGGCTGATTTAATATCACCATCGAAAAGCAGTTTTGCTCCATCTTTTGGACCAGTAGCCTCTTTCATATACATTGAATCTGGTTCTATACTTATTAGCCCCATTTTGCCTATCATACATAAATAATCAAATTTCCCCATTCTTCCAAACTTGAAAACCGCATTCATAGATTGATAAGCAAGCCTAAACATTAATCGAGCATCGCCATGACCCTGATCATTAATCTGATCAATTAAGTTTGTGTGAGTTTGACCAATCCAATTAATATAACTTAAAATAGTTCGGTTAAGATAACCGGGCTTTAAGCTTTCGTACTTTCGATGATTTCCATATTTTCCGCTGAGTTTTAAACCATCCAAGTTGTTTAAAATCCAGGTCTCAAAAGCATCAGGATCATTAACAACTCTTTCCCAAGTCCAGATTGTGCCATTATTTAAACTTCCATATATACCTTTTACCAATCCCCAGCCGGTGCGAAGATTTTTCCCAAAATGTATCGCAAGAAAAATCAACCAAAAAGCCTCATCATTATTACCATTTGAACGATGCCAAGCAGCAGCTTTTAGTGGGTCAAAACTGGTTGTTCTAGGATCGCAAACCGATTCATCATGTGACTTGTCTCTTATAACGTTAACATACCTGATTCGTCGATCACTGTCTATTATTTGTTCAATAAAACAATTTAAAGTTTGATCACTATTAATGCCATGCATTTCAACATCTTGTGCTTGTTCCAATAGCACCTCCCTAATATGTGCTGCTAATTCATTGTCTTCTGGTCTAATCATATCAAGTCATTTCAACGTTTTCAGAAATCCAGTTGCGTATGGAGGTTTGGACTTTGGTGGTCACACCATAGCTGCTTTGAATATTATGATTGAAACCCAACAACTTGATCGTTCTGGAAAGTTCAATACCACCGATATTGGAAAGCTCTCCTGAATAAGCAAATCCTTCAACATCATTTCCATTTTTCCTTGGCAAGGTCCATTCTGGCATTAGTGTAATTTGAAATTCTGCATTAGAGATTTTTCTTAAATGTTCTATAACAGTTCTACCATTAAGAATTAAAAAATTCACTTGCGAATTTTTAAGTAAAATCCCCAAGAGATCACCAGTTCTATGCAATAAATTTGTTTTTTGCTCACTGGTTAAATCAGTCCATTTACTAGCAGTTGCATAAGGAACCAAATCTAAGTGACAGGCCTGTGATGATGGAAAATAGTAAGACATTGAAGTTCCTGAAATAAGGTAATCCAGCCTTTTAAACCAACCATCGTAAGGATTTCTGTTGAAATAGTTTGTGCATGAATCTAGGATCGAATTTAGATGTACATTTTCTATTTCTGACCATTCGGAAATCCCCAAAGACGATAAGGTATGGAAACGTCTGAAGTCACCATCCAATTCATTACCATAATTATCCACAAACTCTTTATTGCTTGGATTTAATCCGAGCGTAGCTAGTTTGGAAGTCTCCAAGTTACCAAAAGATGGTACTGGCGAGCCCCAAGTAATAACATCAGCATCACAAAGCATAGGATCTTTTAACCGATCAAGAAGATCGTACATTTCATTTTTCATACTTTTGCAAAGTTGACAATCTTTTGTTTATATAAGTTAAATATCTATGATCAATATCTTTTTTTACATTCTCAATATCTAATGGTTTGTTATATTTCAACAACTTATGGATACTAAGCAAGCGAATCAGATCACACCAGTATTTTTCGCCGCATTCTAAATAATCTATAATAGTCTCCTCAGTTGTCCTTATTAATTTTTCCTGAATCTTAACAACTTCCAAACTGGGAAACGGATCTCCTAAGGGCATTGGCGGCATTGCTATTGTTGTTGACTGAAAGCCTTCATCAAGATACTGTTGCGCATTGACTTTCTGGTTATCATACAGATGAAGACTACCAACCGAGTGGTAATATTGACCCAAATCAACTCCTAATTTTCTAGCGATAATTTCCTGTAACATTGTAAAAGAAAAAATATCATGAGGAAGCCCCCAATAAGCATCATTTGATCGCATAGAAACATACATATTGAGTTTTTGATCTCGGATTAAAAATTGTATGCTACAAGTACAAGGTATTTCTTTGAAATCTGCTGTGATATCCGAGGCATCAAATAATTGTATCACAGCTCTGCGAGAAGTTTGTTTGTTTTTCAACAGGTTAAGAACGTTTTCAATTTGATTGATTTCGCCCCTCATTTTAAATAACCTTGGTCCGTATCCACCGTGTACAGTCAAATTATCATCTGAATCATCCTTGTATCTAGGGAGATAATATTCAATAAAATCCAAATCATTACTTCCTGACAAGTACCATAATAACTCACCCAAAGCACTAAATGGCGTACCTTTTTTTTCTGTTCTGCTTAAACGAGCTAACGGATTTGTTAAAGTAAAGGATTGACCTATTAATTCTGTGAATGTTCCTCTGCTTGCTCTGACAGTGTGAGTCTCCTTTAGTAGATGATCAAAGACATCATTTAGTAGATCATCTACAGTTGAATAAGAATTTTGGTATATTGACATTATTTGAGAGTTAATTTTTACTAATATATATATTTGAATATTAAACCTAGAACATTTGTTGATAATAAAGAAGTGACAATTGATCCTACTCAAAGCGGATCATATTACATGTTATTAAACCATTAAAAAGTTAGCTCAATTCAGACTAAACTAAAACAAAATTTTTATAATTAATTCGTAATTATTATAAATAAAACTTACGTGATACTTAACGTAGGGAATAAAGATTATTTATCAGAACAACAATAAAAAAGGCGTCAAAATCAAAAACAAAAGTTTCTTGCAGAGATTCTGACAAACGCTGCAAGAAATTCAAAGGGTTGCTAGATTACTGGATTAAAAAATTTACTAATACTTTCCCATAGATGCCTTTTTGATACTCTGAGAGTTAATATACTTTTCTTAGTTTTAAGGGAGTATTTGACGGAATTTTGTCAGACTTTTAGCAATCGAATGCCATAATTCAGTTACCTATCGTGTATCATTCATCTAGGGAAGAGAAAATCAATAAGGAACCATATACACTTTAAATAGTTCATTGTTTTTAACGATATGGCGTACCTACTTACCTTTATTTATGAGGCAGATTCCAGAAGGGCTTCGTCATTTTGATAAAATTCTGACTTAACCACCTATTTATAAGTGTTAATACTTCAAAATTTCTTTTGGAAAAAATTTATATAACTTTCACGGTGAGGAATTTTACGATTTCACCAAACTTACGAAAAACCACTTTCTGGATAATCTACATATTCAGGTTCTTTCCTGACTCATTGTTTTAATTAAAATTAAAAGCAGTGCGCTCGTTGACTAGCGCACTGCTTTTCTAGAAACATTTTTTCAACGAAGCCAATGGGGAGCTACCGCTTCCGAATTTTCAGGCGAACTAAAAGCCTGAAAAACCAGTTTCTTTGCTCCGGTGATGGCGCAGCAATTATAGATTTCTCATCAGATTGAACGCTAATGACTTGATTTTTTTCCTGAAAGAAATCATCCTTACGATTCCTATCTCCATTTCTATTCTCTTCAATTTCGTCCTGGCTCCATTTTCCGGCCCATTGAACTTTTCCCTTTTTAATCCAGTAATGAGACTTACAAGGAAAGCTCCAATTGCCGATAGAAGGGCTAAGCGAAACGGTTATGCCATTATAAAGCATTTCCCAGTCCGTTGGAGAAAATGGCGTTACAACCTCCTGACCACAACCACAGGCACACCTATGGATAGCAGTTGAATAAGGTATTGAGACATACAAAACCCCGTCGTCAAGCAAATCAGGCATAGCATCCACAAACTTATGCTTCACAGTCTTCATTGAAGATTTTTGATACGTTGATTTCATAATTTTGATGTTTTTCCTTTTCTAAATCTTGATAAAATCCCATCATCTTCTTCCACCTAATTACCGCTAAACTCGCATTAAGCGCATTCAGATCCGCAATTTGGATATTAGTAGAATACTCCTGGTCAGAATTTTCCACAAACGGAATTCGGTCCCAGATATGATCATTATTATCAGTACCACTCGAAGTCACCCTCACCCCGCCTATTAGCTTATCTCCAACGACACTAATTCCAAGTCCTACATCTATAAACCGTTTGCCCTTATCAATCAAGTGCGTGATGATAACTTTCCGAGCAGGATTGTTATCCAGTGAGACAAAGGTAAAATCAACCTCATCCAATTCCGCTAAATTATTTACATCCAAGTAATAAGGATGTGAAATTATGCCTTTATGCATATTGGAATACAAACTTGCAAAATAATCAGATTTCATTTCACCTTGCTCTAAAACATCGATTGCAGGCGCTCCAGGGGAACGGAACGCGTTATGCTGCTGAAACTTATCACCATCATACAATTCAATCGAATTAACAGGCGTCTTTGCAACCAAATCCAGTATATAACTGCCCGTTCCACCACAGCCAACAATGGCAACACGACAATTTTGAAACTTAGCGTTAATTGCATTAATATTAGCTCTACTCGAATTTGTATCTACATACCTGAAAACCGAATCTGATTCCGCTTCATGTACCCTGGCAAAAGTTCTCGCGGTAAGAGAATCATCAACAGCCTGCGCCTGCGCAGAAATGATTTCCACATAACGCTTCACCTTTTCATATTGGTTCGCATATCCGGCAGGCGGCTTATTGGAGAAAGAATGATTTATCATCATACCCAATCCAAAATCTTGTGGCTGACTAGAATGTTGTATCGCAGCGATTATACTACCATCCACATTACAGGGATGCTCACCGATAAAATGGATGACATGTGTATTTGGCGGACCAATCGAAAGACCTGAAATGGTCAGATTGCTTACCAAAGTCCCCATCGCTATCTTTTTATTACCGTTAACATAGGGCACATGGTGGATAAGTAAATATCCACCACGAACCTCTATCTCATAACCTTCGTCTCTAAGACGCTTGAGATCAGGACTATGATTTATCAGTTGCTGTGACATTGAAAATCATTTTATCCTTAACATTAACAACTGAACCTTTAATCATCGAACCCTCAGGCTTTGGCTCTAAACCTCTGGTATAAGTAACCGTGTAGGCCCTACTCATATTATGATCATCTGTATTGAAAGCCAGCATAACTACCTGTTGAAACGAAATCGTTTTATGATTCCAAGTTTTTTCACGACCATTAACGATTATACCAACTTCAAAAGGCTTATCTTTTGAATAGAAATGTTCAACTCCCGGTCTTGCTAAATCCACCAGGTTGCCAGCTGTAATCAACTCATCATCGAAAGGCTGAGGTATTCTAAGGTAAACTTCAGCATCGCCTTTGATGTGACCGATCTCTTTTATTTCTTCCAGAGAAATGTACTGCTTGTACCATTCATGAGGTTCATTATTAATAAAAAACTTAAGTTTTTTCTTGGTATAAAAATATTCAATACCCGGCCTTGCTAGATTGACCCTGGTATCATTTTCAATTTCCTCATCCTTATACGGACGAACGATAGAGAGAAATAGCGGACTATCTAGGGGAATTCCAGCAAGTGCTTTCAACTCCGCACCCGTTCTATATTCTTCTTTGATTTCGAAAGACTTTCCTTCAATGATAAATTTCAAGGGCTTGCCCTGAATTTGATTTTTACTTTGCATTACGTTTAAATTTAAAGATTCTTAAATAAGCAGTCTATCCTTTCAACTGCCATAGCATCAACTACATTCACTTATTGTCTTTTCTTATCCACGCAGGTCGAGTGACCTAAAGGGAATTATTCCCTAATGCTTGTATTTTTCCATAGAAATGGTTAGTTTTGAATTCTGTTATTACCAAATCTTATAAAGTGTCCAGCTTTATTTGAAAAAATCTAAGCCAGGTTCGCCTGGTTTTTTTATACCTATCCTTTCGTTAACATTATTACCTAAAACTATATGGATACAAATATACAACAAAATCTAAATTCACCAAGCAAATCTTGTTAAAATTATTAAATAATTTATTTTGCTTGATAAAATTAGAATTCTTTATACCTTTGCAGTATGAAATCATTAGGCGGAACATTAAAACAGGCAAGGGAGCTAGCACCTTTTACCCTGAGACAAGTAGAAGATGCGACTGGTATCTCCAATGCTTACTTGAGTCAACTAGAAAATGATAAAATAAAGAAACCATCAGCAAACGTACTCTATAAGTTGTCTTCATTATACAAAATAGAGCTTAATACGTTATTAGCCGCTTCAGGCATCATAGAGGAAACAAATAAAAACTTGATTGAAGTGAAACCGGGATCGGATTGGCTGAACAGATTAGCACACTATTCAGATGATTTTTCGGAAGCCCAGAAGGACGAAATCATGGAGTTTATAAAATACATGAAGTTTAAAAATAAAAATCAATAAATATGTCAGGCAAATCTTTTTATGAACTGGACTATTTGATAGAAATTAATGAGAAGAGGAGTGAACAATACCTTTCAGCCTATCAAAAGGTGTTGGAAAGATTTACCAATATTATTCTCGTTTATTCTGCCTTTACCATTTTTCTAGTCCAGATTATACAGGATGTATTTTTATCAACCCGACAAGACCTAGTGTTTTATATATGCTTTGGGTTATTTACTTTGCTATTCATAATATCTTTGGTTTTTACTATCAGACTGATATATCCAGTTGAAGTTGCCTATTTAGATAAGCCTGAAAAGTATTACAAATCCATTCGATTGCAATACGAACAGGGCATTGCTGACCCAAATAATATTGTACAAAGTGATATCAATGAATTAATTAAAGCATCTTATATACTTGAGCTTGAAGAATCCGTTAATACTAATAATAAAGTTTTTAAAGAAAAGAGTTCGTATTTTTATAACGCATTAATATTTGGTTTACTCGCAGCCCTACCTTACTTGGTTTGCTTAGGCTACCATTTATCGAAAAAACCAGATACCATACAGAAAGTAGAAATTGTCAAAAATAAATTAACAGAAGAATTTATGAAAAAGCAGGCTAAATCAAATCCCCAAGCACCATTAACAACTACCTTTACAGATTTGCCAGGTTTGGGGAACAAAAAAGTAATTGTATCCTCTCCGCAACTAATAAAGGAGAACTCTGCTCAAGAGCGCAGTAAACCCCATAATAAAGAAGAATAGAAACGCAGACAAATACAAAAGTGAAAGCAAAAAAAAGGAAATCGTATCGATTTCCTTTTTTTATTGGAGCATAGAATACCCTTGGATATATTCATCGATTGTGCACGTTCGAATATACTTAAGAAGTTAAAATCACATGGACAGCAGATGTCTGCGAATTTCTATCTTTAACATGAAAATCTCTACGTACGCTTGCCATATCATCATTCATGTCAGAAATCGCCTGTATATGCTTTTGTTGATCTAGATAGTTAACCTTGTTATCTGCCTCCAGCTCCGCGATGATTGCTTGGGTCTTATTAACGGTTTTTATCATGTAAAAAATGGTTTTAGGTTATTTTCAAATATGCTAAAATCGCTCAAAGTTAAATTTTTTTCTGTTAACTTTCCGCTATCTGCCTCAAAATTAATTACTTTATCCTGGTACGCTGCTATAATCAACGGTTTATTGAAGTAAATGTTTGCTTCAGTTGCGTCCAAAATAATCAGCCCATTTGCCTTTTGGCCTTCGATAAGCCCCCTATTACTCAATTCCCCAACCCAGATGAACTTCGGCATTGCCATCTCCAAGATCAGATCCTTAATTTTTGATGAGAAGCTATTATTTACTGCAAGTTTATCCTTAAAAGACCGGCTAGAGGCCAGATAAGTCCTGAGCAGAACCTCTGTACCATTACTCAAAGGCTCCGGTCCTTCAATGAGAAAATGCCAAATAAAATTCTTTGCTTCGAAAGCTTCTAAGTGAATTTTCGGATACAAAGGAACAATGAAATAGGTGATTTTGCATTCCTGCCAAGGACCAGAATAATGTGCAGCTGGAGTATCCAAATAAGCTTTCTGATAGACCGGGCGGTTATCATCGACAAAAAGAAATTGCTTATTTATACTATCATAATCATAAACACTGATGCCGTTTTTTTCTACTGTAGTTCTAAGATCCTCTCGATTGAGCGGATAAGTGCTTAAAGACTTTACCATTTCAGGAACCACCCGCTCGTGTCCCACACAAAGTAAAGAATGACCAATTGTCCCCTCCGGTCTATTCTCCATTGCAATAATCAGCGGAATACCGCTTGCAATGTAACAACTTAACAAAGGATTAAAATCCGAAGAGTACTGCTCCTGGCTATAAATCCTCGCACCGAAACCAAACTCCTTTAAAGCAAAGGACATCTGTTGAACATTGAGGCCTTTACTGGGAATCTGTCTCTCGGAGGAAACTTTATTTAAAGTCTGAATGATTCTGGATGGTAGAATAGGCCTGTATTCGGCATATCGATGACTGTAATATTCCATTAATGCCCAGAGTGTAGTTTCCGCACAGGTAATCGTCTCCGAATCCTGAGTAGAATAAGGGAAACCCTCAATCTTAAGTTTTACAGAATTAACCGTCGTGTCAAAAACCGTAGTACAACAATTGAAATTTGTCTCGGTTAACGCTAGCGGGGAAATTACACTTCGACCAACAATATAAGGCTCATTGGGACGCATAATCATATACCCGAGGTAAGCATCCTGAATTTCGGTAAGCTGATCTTCACGTCGAAAATCCTCTAAATCAACTTTTTTTGAAAAAAGCGATATCCTTATACAGTTTCGTTGATAGACCGATAATTTAGAGGAATAGTAATGATAATAACTATCCCGGTATACCTTGTCAACATAATTTGTTTCAGCCACCAAATAAAGATTGTCAGTTAGCCGCTCGAAATGCTTTTTTATTTGCTTATCAAAAAGCAAATCCGCAGTCTCTTCGCTAATTTTAAATTCATTTTGCAGCAGAAATTTAATTAGTTCATCAACCTTGGAAATTGGTTCTATATAAATTGAGATTGTCATTTAATAATTATTAAGCAATGTTTAAAACATTGTTCACCTTTTCAAAACACTTGAATGTATAGGCTAATGCTGAAATGCATAGCTAGAAAGATTTTAAACATTGTACAAAACACTAACTTGAGAGATTAATAGTAAAAGATTAGGGAATAAATATAATAATTTAATTTACAAATGACAGAATTATCCTTTTAAGTGAAATTTTACTTTTTACGAAGAAATCCAAATCATTTTGAAAATTTCATTTTTTTAGAATCCTCTCAAAATTATAGGAAGAAAGAAAGGTGTTTTAAGGATTAAAATGCTCTTTAACGATTAGGTTACACATTTTCCAAAAACGATCGGCATCCCTAACGTGAGGGAGATTATTTTTCAAATGAAGTTTATAATATCGCACTATCAAATGAGAAGATATACTATGAAACGTAAAGATCAGTGTCCAAATGTAGAAATTAGTAATCAAGAACTTTTCGATATCGTTACAGATCTAGCCAAAAAGATCAATGATATCCATCGCTTACATTTTTCAGAAACCCAATTAAAGACACGTAAAAATCAAAAACAAAAGTTTCTCGCAGAGATCTTGACAAGCCCTGCAAGAAACACTAAGAAAATTTAAATGGCTGGAATGGCCTTATCCGATCTAACGAATTTCAGTAGTTCTTTCAGATAGGTTTCCGTTTCCGAAAGACTGCCATGCCTATTGGCAGAACAAATTTCTGCAAGGGTCCATCCTGCCCGGAATTTTCTTACGTTTGACAGGTGTTTAAACGAATAGAGTGTATAGTTTTTATCCAATAAACCTGTTGCCTCCAAGCATTTTTTGAATCTATTATAGGCGTAATTTTCTGAGCACATATGCCGTGAGATAAATGTTTGGGCAGAACCGAGCAGAAAATACTCTTTATCGAATTTTTCTATCTGTAATTTATCCAGTTCAACCCTAAGGCTCACATCAATATTTACAGGAATTGATTTTTTATTTTTTGATATGGTACCAGGAACCGTAATTGTATTTTCCTCCAAATCAATGTACTTCAACTGGAGAAATCTAAGCTCCTTTGGACGAATGCAGGTGTAATAAATCATCCGCACAAACAGCTGACAATATTTATCATGCCTATCAAGCCAATCCATGATAACCTTAAAATCGCGTTCCGTAAAAACCTGATGGGATTGTGTCGGCATTTTTTTTCGCGTCTCACAATCAGTTACTGGATTCTCGGGAATATATTTATTGACCTTTAAATACCGAAAGAAATTATTGAGGCCGATCCTGCAGTTATTATAAGTTACCCCCGCCCACTTTTCCTCCCTCTCCTTGAAATTGAGAAAATCGGTTATCTCAAAATCAATGATCGTATTTACCTTTTTACTACCTCCGTGATACTTAATAAAAGAATTGACTGTCGAACGGTAAGTACTAATTGATTTGGGCCTGGTCCCTTTGGCTTTGTGGTAGGACTCAAAAAGAACTAATGCTTCATCAAGATCAATGCCTATGAGCTCCTTTTTTAGCCTTGCATTTGCTTGCTCATCCAATGGATTCCAACCGCCTTCGAGGGCAATCCGGTAAGCTTCACATAGATTATTAAAGTTTTTAAGCTTTTGTCTTGGATCTTTAATCCGGTTGAGCTTCCTGGTTACCCTGATCCGCTCCATCCGTTCTTCTGCTGCATTGTGAAAAAAGAACTCAACGTACCAACTTTGCTTGGCCACTTCTTTTTCCAAGGTGCTTCCTACAGGAATTCTGGTTATGCTTCTTCCCTTGACTACACGAGGGACGGTATATGGCAGTTCAGGAATCTCCATGAGATCAAAATTAGGACCACGAGGAATTCTTCCCTGGAACTTACTTTCGGAATACCCAAGGTTTTTTTCTTTTTCTTCAGAAGAATTTTGATCTTTTCGCCGTGCCGGACGGGGTGAATTTTTGGTTCCCGAGGCGTTTAGTGGCAGACTTGTGTCAGAGTTTGGAGGTAAAAATTCATCTAAGTTATTAGCTTTCAATAACTTAGATGAACCTGTGGAGAATATCGGATTCCAACAGGGCGTATATTAAATGACGAAATTGATTCGCGATAAACACTTATTACTTTCAATAGCCTATATTAGGGTTGCAAACTTAAAAATTAATCATATCATAGAATTAGTGAATGAGATTTTATATTTGGAGGATTTAACAGATCAGAATCGTTACCAACAATGATCTGAGCAAGTAATGGATTTAAGATGTTAAGCCATGATAAACATCTGTAGTTTTAATTATGATAAATGAATATTCTGCATCATTACCGGTTATGTCACTATAGTAACCTGTGTAAATAACCACTTCTTTAAAGGGTAGCTCACTTAGTTGCGAAGAATAATTTGATAAAGAAGTGAGTATATCTTCAAGCTCATAATGTATTGTCCTATTATCAATGATTAAAATTACTTCATTTTTATTGGGATGTTTTTTATTAATTTTTTTAGTAATTGCCTCCATTAATAAATCTCCAAATGCTCTTTCTATAATCGGAGCCATTCCGTGAAATGCGAAGTCCTGTTGTTGATAGTATGGGTTGTTAATAGGTGAATTACTTTTAAGACCATTAGATCTGTGTGCATTGATTAAAGTCTGATTTTCTTCATCTGGAAACATTTTACATAATTTCTCTAATTCATGCAAAGATATGACTGGCTCCCCTGCTCTGCTCATGAACCTATCCTCACGTTTCATCTTTACGAACATCGAACGATCATCAGCAATTGCGGTGATTTCTATTTTCAATTTATTACCAGTACTTAATAATAACTCGAAGTCCCAAGGATTATCTCTGGAAATTAGTTCAATGAATACATCAGATTTGACTACCTCTTGTGTATATCTTGCCAGATAGTGCTTGCAGATTAATCCTTCTCTAAGCTCACTATCAGGAATATTTAATGTTACCCGAGAATGAACAGTGCCATCTCTGTCAATAATGCGCCATACCTTAAAAAAGTTTTTACCTTCTAGATCACTATTGGGATATAGCCTTTGCCCAGTTTCAATCTTCATCTTGGAATTTAATAAATAATTATAATTTATCAATAATTAACTGGGCAAAGGATGATTTAAATCTACCACGTAATCAATATAACAAAGCCGAGCGTAATTTTTAAGAATTTCGCCTACACAATTCTTACATCAAAATACATTTTACGATGATCGTCGAATACTTGGTAACTTTGCTTGCAAACTTGATAATCACGTTGGTTTATACGCGCCTTAAGCTAAGCCATATGGTTCATTTTGTAAGCGTATAATTGTAGATTTTAGTGTCGGCTTCCTGCTTGATTTTACTCTCCCGAAGTTTAATCGTAAGTTTCGCCATATCCTCATCTACCTTCTTATCCATAATTTTCGCATAATGCTGTGTAGTTTTTATGTTTTTGTGCCCCAGCATTTTACTTACAGTTTCAATTGGTACATCATTCATAAGAGTGATCGTTGTGGCAAATGTATGCCTAGCCAAGTGAAATGTCAGGATCGTCTTTATACTACATATATCCGCAATCTCTTTCAAATATGCATTCATCTTTTGATTCGAGCTCACAGGAAATAGTTTCTCTGAATTGGAGATTAGCGAATGATTTTTATACTTTTCTAAAAGTATTACGGCTTTTGGTAATAATGGAATTCTAGTTGGTGTTCCCGTTTTTTGTCTGTTGGAAATAATCCATCGATCATGATCCCTTCCAATAATAACTTCTGAGATTTTTAACTGGTATATATCTACATATGCTAATCCTGTATAACAACTAAACAGGAAAATATCCTTTACTCTTTGGAGACGCTCGTTAGAAAAATCTGTTTGCTCAAGTCGAGTAACTTCAAGATCGGTAAGGCACACCCGATCAATTTCCTTTACAGTTGCTTTAAAATTTGCGAATGGATCTTTGATAATCCAGCCATTTGCAATGCATATCTTGATAATCTTCTTTAAGTTTTTTATGTATTTCACAGCTGAATTATTTGAGCATTTGCGAACAGATCTTAGAAAAAAGTCATAATCCGTCAAAAATTTATGATCAATTTTTTTAATATCTATATCGGGGATATTATATTTCTCTCTCATAAACTGTTCGATATGCCTAAGTGCTGTTTGATAGCGTAACAATGTCATTTTAGAAAAATCTTTACCCACAAGCACAGCCATTTCATGATTATGATCTTCAAAGACCTCCTTTAAGGTCCTTCTTTTTTCTGTTTTACCAAGATACTCATTCATCAGTGAGTCAGCAGTAACTTCTATACCTAATGTCAAAAGAATACGGTGAGCATCATGTACTCGTAATTCTAGTTGTTTTAAATAGGCGTTTAGCGTTTTAGATTTCAATGAGTTACCTTTAAGTTGTCCATTGCCCCATTCATTTTCTAAACATTTTTTCCCTGTTGCAGTTTCTGCTCTTTTCTTAGAAACTGTTATTCGTAAATAAATTGATAATCCATCAATTTGAGTGTCATTTCTCTTTTTTAGGAAAAAGATTAAATTGAAATTTCTTTTCATAAAATTGCTCTTAAAACGTGAATAAATTTAAGATTTGCAATAAAAAAAGTCAAGATGTTCAATGATTGAACTAGCTCTAAATCAATTGATTGCATAAAAAAAAGGTTCCTCCTTTTTATGATTTCACTGAGGAACCTTTTTGGCCACCTCACTTATGTGATATTTCGGCTAAAAAGCCACTAAACGCAAAAAAGAAAACCCTGCAAATCAATGATCTGCAGGGTTTTAACTTTTTTTGGTGAATTTTGAACTAATTCCAGTGGAGCCGAAGGGAGTCGAACCCTTGTCCAGTTGTGAGATAACTTATACCTTCTACATGCTTATTTTTCAATTGA
>SEBM01001028.1 GCA_004296145.1 Flavobacterium sp. | reverse complement strand
GAAAGACATGTTCATCAGTTAAAGGAAATCCATCGTTTTCAAAAATCTGCTTAAAAATTTAACCTGCTATACAAATTATAGAATATGACCATCTTATTTTCCATTCTTCTGTTTCTTGCTATATTAATTGGCTTCTTGTTATTCTTGGCATTGATTATTAAAAAAGAGTATTCAATTGAAAGAGATATTACAATTGATAAATCGAAAGAGGAAGTGTTCGATTATATTAAAATAATGAGAAACCAAGAAAAGTATAACGTTTGGGTGATGAAAGACCCAAATGTAAAATTGGTTTATACAGGGACAGATGGAACTGAAGGTTTTACTTGTGCTTGGGAAGGAAACAAACAAGCAGGAAAAGGCGAACAAGAGTTCAAAAAAATTGATGATGGAAATAGCCTAAACATCGAACTAAGGTTTGAAAAACCATTTGAAAGCACTTCACAAACTTATTTATTTACAAAGGCTGTAGGGAAAAATCAGACCAATTTGAAGTGGCAAATGGTAGGTAAAAATAAGTTTCCGATGAATTTGATGAATATGGTTATAGATGGGTTGTTAGGTAAGGATTTAGAAAGAAGTTTGAGCAATGTTAAACAAATTTTAGAACGTAAATAATTAAAACAAAAATCAATAAAATTAATGTCATGGTAGTAAATCCTTATGTAAACTTTAATGGTAATACCGAAGAAGTTTTCAACTTTTACAAATCAATTTTTGGAGGTGAGTTTGCTTTTCTGCAACGCTACAAAGACATTCCGAAAGAAGAAAATAACACAGAAGGATGTGTAGATGAAGTGCCTGATGCCGAAGGCAACAAGATTATGCACATGTCCTTAAACATTGGCTCAACTATGTTAATGGGAACAGACGTGCCTTCTAATATGGAGCAAGTTAAAGCTGGCACAAATTTATCGCTTTGCATAAGTGTTGACAGCAGGGAAGATGCAGACCGAATTTTTGCAGGATTAGCTGAAGGTGGGAATGTTCAAATGCCGTTACAAGATATGTTTTGGGGCGATTA
>SEBM01000312.1 GCA_004296145.1 Flavobacterium sp. | reverse complement strand
GTGTTTTTCAGTTAAAACCATTTACTAAAAATATTTAGTTTAATTCTACTTCAAACAATTGCACTTGGCTTTTTAATCTTTCAATCAATAAATTCATCATTCTTTTATTTAAACTTGATGAATTCTGAATGTACGTATTGTATTCTTCAACTGTAAAAAGTGCAATGACCATTCCTTTTAATGAATTTCTGAATTTAATGTCTTTTTGAATGGAATTTTCGATCGTTTGTAATTTCTTTTCTACTGTATAGGAATAAAAACCAGCCTTATTTTTATTCACGTAATTAACAAAAGCTGCAATAAAAAGATCGTTTTGAAGTTTTAAAACCGGTCTGATAGTCTGATTTTGGAATAGCTCATCAGGAGAAGATTGAGCACTTACAGTTCCTAAAGTTTCGCCTCTGAATTCTTTTAAAAAAGTGTCTCTATCTGTCATGTTTTTTCTTTAAAGTTAAAGAAAAAATTAATAGTAAAAACCTATTTTTGTTTTTATAAAATAAAAATATGCGACTATTTATACTTCTCTTTCTGATACTTGCTTCTTGTAATTCTAAAGAAGATAAAGAAAAATACAATCACGAGTTTTATCGCGCCGTCAATAATAAAGACACCGCAATTTTAGATATTTATATCAATAACAAACGCTTTTTTGGCCGATATGAAATTTCGCATTACAGAGTAGGGAAGGACTCTGGAGATGTCAGAGGTGATATGAGAGGAGACACCTTAAGAGGTGATTATCATTATATAACTTATGGAGGAGCCTGGAAACGAATTCCTTTAGCTTTGCTGAAAAAAGAAAATAAACTGCATTTAGGAACCGGAGTAATCGGAACTTATTTTAACCTGCCGTGTTTTGTTCCCGGTGTTCCTATTGAATATCAAAATTCTCAGTTTGTTTTTGAGAAGATAGAGGAGTAATTTTTTGTTTCAAGGTTTCAGGTTTAACCGCAAAGTTCGCAAGGATTTTTAATTTTACTTTATATCAAAAAACTCAAAGTTCGCAAAGCTTTATCATTTAGCTTTGCGAACTTTGCGTTTTTGTAAGTTCCTTTAATAAAAAAAACTTAGCGCACTTTGCGGTTAATTTTTTAATTCAAAGTATCAGAAAAAATCAATCAAACGGACCAATTTGTGACGGCAATTCGAATATTTGCAAATCAAAATAAATAACCGAAGCCATTACGTGATCAAAAATATCTGCCATGATATATTCGTAATTTGCCCAGCGTTTATCACTCGAAAAAGCATAAATTTCTAAAGGGACACCATATTGTGTAGACTGCAGCTGACGGCACATTACATGCATATTTTTATTCAAACCCGGATGATCGTGAAGATATTGCATAATATATTTTCTAAACATACCCAGATTTGTCATATTCCGGCCATTTAGCGCAAGCGACTTATCAATTCCACGCTGCGCATTATATTTTATAATCTCAGCTTGTCTGGTTTCGACGTATGAAGTTATAAGCTGAATATTTTTCATATGATCCAGATCCTGATCATTTAGAAAGCGAATACTGCTGCTTTTTATCAGAACATGTCTTTTAATACGTCTTCCGTCAGACTTCTGCATTCCGCGCCAGTTCTGAAACGAATCGGAGCTTAAAGCATAAGTCGGAATCGTGGTAATCGTATTATCAAAATTTCGAACTTTTACAGTCGTCAGATTGATTTCGATTACATCTCCGTCAGCACCAAATTTATCCATCGTGATCCAGTCACCAATCCGAACCATATCGTTTATGGCCACCTGAACGCTTGACACAAAACCTAAAATGGTATCCCTGAAAATCAAGATTATAATCGCCGAAAGTGTTCCTAAAATAGTTAGCAATTCGCCTTTTTTGATTCCGAATAAAGTCGAAATAATAAGCGCAACGCCAAAAATCCAAAGGACAATCATAATTACCTGAACAAAACTGTCGATAGGTTTATCGCTATATTCCGGTTTTTGTTTTAAGTAATCACGAAGCGAATTAAAAATGGTTCGGACAATCCATAAACCAAGTAAAACGATATACACTCCAACTATTTTTCCAAAAACCAATTCCCAGTATTCGTATTTATCCAATATTACCGGAACGGCTTTATAAATAAAGAAAAACGGAATTAAATAAGCCGTATATCGTGTGGTTTTGTTCTGAATTAAATAATCGTCAAATTTTGTTTTGGTGCGTTGTGCAAAAATTGCTGTAAGCGTTACTAAAATAAATTTGGCTACATAATATATAATGTATGCTAAAGCTATTAAAATAATAATATTAAAGACAAGACTGGTATAAGATGCAAAGTTGCGGCTCATTCCCCAATGCCTGAAAAGCGGATATAAAAAATTGAAAATTTTATCCAAAAACTTAAGCATTTTTTTCTAAATATTTTTTTTCAACGTAAAAAGTTCCAAAGGGAATAAGAGAAGCAATTAAAATAATTCCGAAAGTTGTTGTAGTCCATTTTTGAGATTTTAGCAATAAAAATGCTAATATAATGTACCCAATAAACAAAACTCCGTGAGCCATTCCTAACGGACGCAATAAAGTATGATAAAGTTCTGGATTGTTTGTTTTGATTATTAGCATGTTAGCAAATAAAACTAAATATGAGATTCCTTCTAAAATTGCTGTAACTTTAAAAATCTTAAGCATGTAATTTTTTTTTGAGATTATACGAGCAAAATTAGGCATTAGGATTGGTTTTGCCAATTGGTATTTGGAATTTAAAAAATGGGAACTTAACTTTATCTTATGAGTAAACGTGATCTAAAAAAATATTTGGCAGAATTAAGCAAAGAACAACTCGAAGAGCAGATTATTGAGTTGTACGAAAAATTTGCTCCGGTAAAAGTCTTTTATGATTTTGCTTTTAATCCAAAAGAAGATAAACTTTTGCAGGAAAGTAAAGTTAAAATCTCGCACGAATATTTTCCGGTAAAAAAGCCAACTTCAAAATGGCGTCCGAGAGCAAAAATGCGTCGTTCTGTTGCTCAAAAAATTATAAAACATTTCATTTCACTTGGCGTTGACGCTTTTATAATCGCTGATTTGATGTTATATAACATTGAAATTGCACAAACTTACTCTTCAAACAACTTCATAAAGCAGGAATTATTCTACAAAAGCATGTTTAATTCTTTTGAACAGGCAGTTAATTTTTTAATTTCTAACGGAATTTTAAATGAATTTAAAGCAAGGATTATTGCTATTCAACAAGAAACTATTCAACAAAAATGGAAAAACAAGTATGATTTTGAGACAATTTTAGACAAAATCGACTTATAAAAACACTTCCCATAAAAAATCTTATTAAAAAGCGTAATTTATTTTACGTTAAAATACAATGAATAACTGTTTTTTAGGTGTACTTTTGCAAAAATCCAAAAATTACAATGCTCCAAAACACTTTAGAAATAGAAAGAGAAGAGAAAAAAGAACTTTATGCATACCAAAAAGGTGACATTGATGCCATTTTTGACCGTTTGGACAATGCTCCGGCTCAACATCATTTATTGTATCAGTTGCCGACAGGTGGTGGAAAAACAGTAATCTTTTCTGAAATCGTTCGTCGCTATTTATCTAATAATGATAAAAAAGTGGTTGTTTTAACGCACCGTATAGAACTTTGTAAGCAAACTTCAAAAATGCTGAAAGGTTTTGGTGTTACTAACAAAATCATCAATAGTAAAGTAAAAGAATTGCCTGACCAGAATGATTATTCTTGTTTTGTGGCAATGGTTGAAACTTTAAAAAACCGCATCAATGATGAAAAATTACATCTTGATAATATCGGTTTGGTAATTATTGATGAGGCGCATTATAACTCGTTCCGTAAATTATTAAATTCATTCAAAAATGCTTTTATTCTTGGAGTAACAGCTACACCTTTGAGTTCGAATATAAAATTACCAATGCACCAAAGTTATGATGAACTTATTGTAGGAGACACCATTAGCTCATTAATTGACAAAGGATTTTTGGCACGTGCTACCACTTATAGCTATGATGTTGGTTTGACATCCCTAAAAGTGGGTATTAATGGAGATTATACAGTAAAATCTTCTGATGATTTGTATACGAATACAATCATGCAGGAAAAGTTACTTCATGCTTACACAGAACGTTCATTAGGCAAAAAAACGCTGATTTTTAATAACGGTATTCATACTTCTTTATATGTATATGAAACTTTTAGAGAAGCCGGTTATGATATCAGACACCTTGACAATACAAGTAGTGCAGAAGAACGTAAAGATATTTTGCAATGGTTTAAGAAAACTCCGGATGCAATTCTGACTTCTGTCGGAATTTTGACAACCGGATTTGATGAACCTACAGTGGAGACTATTATCTTAAACAGAGCAACAAAATCATTGACTTTATACTACCAAATGATTGGTCGTGGTTCTCGTAAATTACCTGGAAAAGATGAATTTACAGTTATCGATTTGGGTAATAATGCAGCACGTTTTGGTCTTTGGAGTGAGCCGGTAAACTGGCAGCATATTTTTAAATCTCCGGAATTTTATCTTGAAAATCTTCGTGATGATACAGAGATCGAATTGTATTTTAAATACAGTATGCCTCCTGAATTACGTGCTAAATTTAGTAAAACTCCGGATGTTACTTTTGATGTTGATGAAGAGCATAAACTGGCAATTAAACAAAATCTGCGTTCAAAAATTGTATTAGACAAATCATTGGAACAACATGCTTCAATGTGTGTTGACAATACAGAAACGCTGCAGGAAGCCAAATCGTTAGGAAAAGAACTTGATGATGATATTGACTGCCGCATTAAACGTTATTCAAAATGTTTAAGCCAATGTAGTAAAAACTACCGCGAATGGCTGGTTGATGATTACAAGAAAAACATGACTTTACTTATCGGTAAAAAATACCGTGAAAAAATCATGAACGAACCGGATTGATTTTTTTTAAAATTAATTTGTTTCAGGTTTTAAAGTTTCAGGTTTGTAGTGAAATAATATTAAAATATAAATAATGTATGATCTTTGTCAAAGTTTAAAAC
>SEBM01001027.1 GCA_004296145.1 Flavobacterium sp. | reverse complement strand
AGCTTCACATTAAAATAAATGTGGACGAAAAAGCTGCAACAACAACGACTGAAACATCGGTAGATGTAGCAAAAATCATGCGGGCAGTAAGTGAAAGCGTAGAGCAGGTAGTAAATATTGAACAACGTAAAAAAGAAAGATAATGGGAGGTACTAAAGAAAAAGTTATAATTACGCCATATGAAAATTCTGAATTTTCAGAGGGCAAAAAAAGTACACCTTTTGAGCTGTTAATAAATCCGACAGGTTATTCTATAGATTATAAAACAAACTATAATAAGGAAGAAGCTATTGGTAAAAATAAGACTGATTTTAAATTTGAATCTTCTCCATCTCCTTTTCTGAATTTAGAGTTTCTACTTGACGGGACAGGTGTAGCTAAATCTAATCCAGGTATTAAGCTGATTAATAAAATTAAAGGAAATGAATTTACAAAAAAAACTGTTGCTGACCAGTTAAACAGCTTTTATGAAGCCACAGGGCAGTATGATGGGACAATACATAAACCTCATCATGTGAAAATTAATTGGGGAACACTCGAATTTTTAGGGGTTTTATTAGACTTTACAATAGAATATAAATTATTTACTCCCGAAGGATATCCTTTAAGAGCTACTATAAAAGCAAAATTTGGAGGCTCAATAAGTCAAAAATTAGAAAAGGCATTATCAAAACCTTCTTCCCCAGATCTTACCCATAAAAGAACAGTCCAGGACGGAGACACATTACCTCTGATGACCGAAAGTATTTACGGAGATACAAAATACTATTTGGAAGTAGCTAAAGTAAATGGTCTAATCAATTTTAGACAGTTAAAACCGGGGAGTGAAGTATACTTTCCACCTCTAGATAAAATATCATAATATGAACAATAGCGGACACATACAAACAGCAAAAAATCCAGATTTAATAACTTTCAAGGTTATGTCCGGAGGTACAGAATTGCCTGGAAAGTACGGTGTGAAAAGCATTGTGGTAGAAAAAGAAGTCAACAGAATTCCTTATGCCCGCATCGTTATTTTAGACGGT
>SEBM01001026.1 GCA_004296145.1 Flavobacterium sp. | reverse complement strand
TTTTACAAGTTTGTTTACTAAGTAATATTCTTCTGTTAAACATTGTCCTGAAATATAAAATCCGACGCTGTCCGGTCCGTGTTTTTTTATGATTGAAGTAAAAACAGCGGCGGCGCGATCAAGTGCAGTATCCCAGCTCACACGCTGAAGCGGATAAGTTTTACTCCCACGCATTTCCGGATATAAAATTCTGTCTGAAGTATCGTTAACTACGTAATGTAGGTTCATTCCCTTAGAACATAACATTCCTTTGTTTACAGGATGATCTTTATCTCCCGCAACCATCACACCGCTTTTTGCATCATTGGTTACAATGATTCCACAGCCAACGCCGCAATACGAACAGGTAGTTTTGATTTTGGTATTTTGCATTACGGTTTGTTTTAAGAGTAGAAAATGTGCTTTACTATATTATGCGTAAATCACTTAATTTAACTTAAAACAAAAATACGTATTTTTACGTATAAATACTTAATTTTTGGAATTTATTTTCTAAAAAAAGACTTTTATATAAATAGGAAAAAGGATGATTATATTGTCTTTATAATATTAACCTACAAACTTAGTTTCACCATTAATGATATCTATTTCGGCAAAATTATGTTTTCCAATAACAACAAGTAGTTTGTTAGAATTATATCCCATATATCTTATTTGGGCTTCTCCTAATTTTGGCTTTCCGCAGACAGAAATTATATTGGTCTGCCATTGCAATTTACTTCTTTTGTAGGCAGATATTGTTTGCAAATCATTTTCAACGAAATAAACTATTTTGTCTTTTTTAATCCCTCTTTTTTGGGTTTTTGCAAAATTTATTTCTGAGTTGTTTGAAATTAAAGCATCATTATATTTTTGAGCGATGCCGGATTGAGTTGCAATGAAAGTTAACATTGATAATTTTAAAATTGATTTCATTTAGATAGAATTGGGGGTTCATAATCGGTTCAAATATAACTAATTAAAGCATATATAAAATTATTATTGAAATAAAAAAAATACCCTTTTCCAGAAATAGGAAAAGGGTAAAAT
>SEBM01000311.1 GCA_004296145.1 Flavobacterium sp. | reverse complement strand
AAGCAAATACCATTACGATTACAAATGCAACAAAAAAACAGACTGCGAATATTAATTGTCCCTGACTAAACATAGTTGATAATTATTTTTGGCAAATTTAGAGAATTGTATACGAATAGTTGCTAATTTGGTATTCCAATTAATTAAATAAAATCATGAAGAAACAAATAGATGCAGTAAAAGAATTTCATACTGCTTTTAATATAGGACACAGCGAAACTCCGCTTGCAGATGTGGGCGAAGCCAAAAAGTACCTTCGTTATAATTTGATGAAAGAAGAGAATGAAGAATACCTGGATGCCGTTCAGAAAAATGATTTGGTAGAAATAGCTGATGCTCTTGGAGATATGATGTATATTTTATGCGGAACTATTATTGAACACGGTTTACAGGATAAAATGGAAGCTATTTTTGACGAGATTCAGCGTAGTAATATGAGTAAGCTGGGCGAAGACGGAAAACCAATTTACAGAGAAGACGGAAAAGTAATGAAAGGTCCGAATTATTTTAAACCTGATTTTACAAAACTACTTTAAAAGAAATGCCTGACTGCGATTAAAAGCGATCAGGCATTTTTTGTTATTCCGCATCCGGAATATCTTCTAAGTTGTAATAAATTTTTAAACCTCTTTCCTGAGCAATTCTGACATCATTGTCGGCACCTTTTGATTCTCCTTCAAGGCGAAGCACGGCGTCACATTTTTCAAGAAGACGATGTGCTACGGGATATTGTATTTCGTCCCAAAAGCTATCGCCAATTTGTTTTGAGCCCGCCAAATGTAACAGCGGTAATGCCAGCCACTCACCAATAATAGGTAAATGTCCTTTTCGGAATAAAGGAAGCGCTACTGATTCTAATCTTTCTAAATTCTTCTGAATTAATTTAGGATCGTCGTTTGTCCCACCACGGTAAGGACCTGCAATAAGTATAAGCATATCTGTTGATTTTTTACAAAGCACGTAAAGATATCAGAGCAAAAAAATAATGTAGTTTAAGAAAATAGCTCTTTATTTTTACTGGCCCGTATCATACTCAAAAACTCCGGAGTGATTCCTAAATAAGAAGCAATTTGTTTTTGAGTAATCTGTTTCACTATTTGTGGATATTTTTTTAAAAAGATATGATACCGCTGTTCTGCCGAAAGCGAAAGATTTTGAATAACTCTTTCCTGTTCTCTGATGTAAGCGTTTTGCATAATAATCCTGAAGAACCGCTCAAATTTTGGGATTTTAAGATATAAATCATCCAGATCTTCTTTTTGCAAATGAAAGATGTGACTTTCCTCTATTGTTTCAATATTTAAAATGGCAGGCTGTTGGTTGATAAAGCACGACATGTCGGTAATCCACCAATCGGCAATTGCAAACATTATAGTAGATTCTTTTCCCTGAGAATCCCTGTAAAAAGCACGTAATGTTCCCGACTGTACAAAATTGATAGACCTGCAAATTTCTCCTTCTTCTAAAACAATACTTTTTTTGGGGTATTTCTTTTCTTTTAAAAGTGAAAGAAAATAAATAATTTCATTTTCGTCAAGCGAAATATGTTTGGCAATATTTTTTAGAATCAGATTTTCAATCATTTTTATTTGATTTTGAATAAAAAGAAAACCCGACACATTTGATAAACATGTCGGGTTTCATATCGTTTAAACTTTATTTACTGAACTTTTACAGTCCATCCAAAAGTATCTTCAGAAAGCTTGTTTTGAAGACTTGTTAGTTTTTCTTTTAAAAGAGAAGCATAAGAATTTTCAATTGGAGTCATTTCATAGTATTCATCCTGATAAGAAAATCCTTTGATAACACTTATAACTGCAGCAGTTCCCGCTCCGAAAATTTCTTTTAAAGAACCATTTTTAGCAGCTTCTACCAATTCTGAAACAATAACAGGACGAACGTCAACTTTAAGACCTTCTTTTTCTGCCATTGCAATTAAACTTTTTCTGGTAATACCGTCCAAAATTCTTTCGCTTACAGGCGCAGTCAATAAAGTATCATTAATTCTGAAGAATACGTTCATTGTTCCTGCTTCTTCTAATTTTGTATGCGTTGCATCATCTGTCCAGATAACTTGTTGAAAGCCGTCTTTGTTTGCCAGATTTGTTGGGTAAAACTGTGCAGCGTAGTTTCCGGCCGCTTTTGCAGCACCAATTCCACCATTTGCAGCTCTACTGTAGTGCTCAGCAATAATAACTTTTACTTCACCAGCATAATAAGATTTTGCAGGAGAAAGCAGAATCATAAATTTATATTCGTCAGAAGGGTTGGCAATTACACCAGCACCAGTTGCAATCATAAAAGGACGGATATACATACTTGCTCCGTTTCCTCTTTGAATCCATTCCTGATCAATTTTTAATAATTCGTTAAGACCATCCATAAAAATAGACTCAGGAACTTCCGGCATTGCCATACGAACTGCAGAGCTATTAAAACGTTTATGATTTTCATCAGGTCTAAACAACCAGACATCATTGTTTTCATCTTTATAAGCTTTCATTCCTTCAAAAATAGCTTGTCCGTAGTGGAAAACTTTTGAAGAAGGATCCATCAAAATTGGAGCATAAGGCTTAATGACAGGATTTTGCCATTGGCCATTTTTAAAATCACATTCAAATAAATGGTCTGTAAAAACAGCACCAAAGCTTAGGTTCTCAAAGTCAACTTCGCTTATTTTTGACGAAGTAGCTTTTCTGATTTCAATTTTGCTAGTTTGAGTTGTACTCATAATAATGTAAAGTTTTATGTATTTTTCATTCCAATAGAGCTCTAAAGTAATGATATAGTGTAAAAAATGTAAATTTTTATTGAATGCAAAATTAACGAAAAATATATTATATACTTAGTAAAACTGCATTATTTATGCTGTTTTGCTGAGATTTATTTATCTTCTAATAAACCTAAAAAATCAGTATAGTTTTATAGAGAATTTATGAAAAAACAATAGCTTTTTGAGGCTTTACGCATTTGTTTTGAGTAAATTTGACTCATTAAAAGGATAAAATCCAATTAAATTACATTCATAAATCCTAAAAAGTGAAAAGAGAAATAATTAAAACGCTAGATGGTTCAACCACAATTCATTTAGAAGAATGGAACGAAAGTTATCACTCTAAACATGGTGCAATTCAGGAAGCAAAACACGTATTTATTAAAAACGGACTTTCGTTATTTGAAGATAAACCGGTCAGTATTCTTGAAATTGGATTTGGAACCGGGCTTAATGCTTTTATCACTTTTTTGGAATCGCAGCAAAAAAAACAAAAAATAGATTATGTTGGGGTAGAAGCGTATCCGGTAAATGCTGAAGAAGTTTTGGCCATGAATTATGTTGAAGAGCTGAACGCATTGGAATTTGACAACATTTTTGAGAAAATGCATAAAACAGAATGGGATATAAAAACAGAAATTTGCGACTTGTTCTCGTTAACCAAAAGGAAACAATTTTTTGATGAAATCAACGATTTTGAAATTTTTGATTTGATTTACTTTGACGCCTTTGGATACCGGGTGCAACCGGAGCTTTGGAGCACCGAAATTTTTCAGAAAATGTACAATAGTTTAAAGCCAAATGGAGTCTTAGTTACGTATGCTGCCAGAGGAGTTGTTAAAAGAAGTATGATTTCTGTTGGATTTACGGTTGAAAAATTGGCAGGGCCTCCGGGAAAGAGAGAAATGTTTCGAGCGTTTAAAAAGGTTTAAATGAGTTGTTTAGAACTATTCTAAATTGATTTATATGAATTAAGAAAACGGTTTCGTTACTAAAATTTTTAAAAAAATAAGTTAAAATGAATGTTTGTATAGAGGATTTTATTAAATTTGCTGCGAGTTTAAAAATAGAGATAACCCCCAAAAATCTTATTTTATGTCAAAAATGATGTTTGATTACACGAAATCAATACTCGAGAGAGTAAGTTTCGACCCGATACTTTTCTGTAAAGAATTAGAGAAAGCTATCAAAACCCTGTTACCATACGAAATGGAACAATTGCAAGAATGGTTATTAAATTTCATTATTGAGAAACCAGAATTAAAACAAAGTTTACTGCTAATTAAAGTATAAAAAAAGGAGCCAGTTTGGCTCCTTTTTTATTTTTATTTCTTTTGCAGCGGACTAATGATTTGAACATTCTGAAAAACAATTGCTCCTTTGACAACTCCTGCGATTGTAGATCTGAGGGCGTCAATGATTTGCATTTTTAATTCGCTTTTAGGATAAATCAGACTTACTTCGCGGGCAGGTTTTGGTTCCTTAAAATTTCGTAGTTTCAGTTTATCGGATTCCTTTAAATCCAAAGTGTGCAAATACGGTAGTAATGTTGTACCAAGACCTTCATCTGCCAATTTTATAAGCGTTTCAAAACTTCCGCTCTGGATCTGAAAATTATTCTGATCAATGTCAGTTCCGTTTTTACATAAATTCAGGATTCCGTCTCTAAAACAATGTCCGTCTTGTAAAAGCAGGATTTCATTAATGTTTAAATCTGCAACTTCAATTTCCTGTTTTTCAAAAACAGCATGATGTTCGGGAATATAGGCAACGAAAGGTTCAAAATACAAAACAATTTCTTTTATTTTTTCGTCTTCCAAAGGAGTTGCAGCAATTGCAGCATCCAAATGGCCGTTTTTTAATTTTGTAATAATTTCATCCGTATTCAGCTCTTCAATAAGGAGTTTTACTTTTGGATATTTTTTTATGAAGTTGTTTAAAAACATCGGCAAAAGTGTTGGCATAATAGTCGGAATAATTCCTAAACGAAATTCTCCGCCAATAAAACCTTTTTGCTGTTCTACAATATCTTTAATTCGGTCAGCTTCGTTAACAATATTCTTGGCCTGATTAACTATTTTTTGTCCAATATCTGTAAGCTGAATTGGTTTCTTACTTCTGTCAAAAATTAATATATTAAGTTCTTCTTCAATTTTTTGAATCTGCATGCTTAATGTCGGCTGAGTAACAAAGCATTTTTCGGCGGCAAGCGTAAAGTTTTTGTGTTCTGCAACAGCTAACACATATTGTAATTGAGTTATCGTCATTTTG
>SEBM01001025.1 GCA_004296145.1 Flavobacterium sp. | reverse complement strand
TTTACTACTTTTGATTTCATAATTTTTATATAGTTTTTGTTATGTCTCAAATGTATTTTTTTTACAGTATTGAAAAATGATTTTAAACACAATGTTAACATTCTAAAAATTTCAAACGTTTGCGCAAACGTTTGCGGTGGATAACTTTTCTTAAAATTAACTTTTTATTAACAAATAACATTCATTAATTTAACAAATTTTAACAAAAAGATTACGGATTATTATTCTTAATTTCTCCCAATAATTGATGCTAACACTCAAAATGAAAAGAACTACCATAAAAGACCTCGCTGAAATGCTCAATATTAGTGTTTCTACAGTTTCCAGAGCATTGAAAGATCATCCCGATATAAGTAGTTCTGTAAAGCTTAAAGTAAAAGCAGCAGCAGAGACATTTAATTATGTTCCTAATGATTTTGCTGTGAATTTCAGAAAGAAATCTTCAAAAGTAATTGGTCTTATTGTTCCTGAAATCTCTATGTTTTTCATTCCGTCGATTATCAGCGGAATTTCATCTATATTAAATAAGGAAGGCTATCACTTTTTCATTTTATCATCTAATGATTCTTACGAGACTGAAAAACAGAACATTGAAACCTGCATCAACTCGCGGGTTGATGGCATTTTGATCTCTCTTACCAAAGAAACAAAAGATTGCGAACATCTAAAAAAACTAGAGGAAATGGAAATTCCGACTGTAATTTTTGATAAAACAGTGCCACAAAATATTTTTGAATCTGTAATTTTTGACAACATAAAAAAATCTGAATTATCCGCAGAAAAACTCATTAATCACGGTTGTAAAAATATACTGGCAATTTTCGGAGATGAAAATCTGGAAATTACCCAAAGCAGATTAAAATCTTTTGAATCAAGAATCCGCCAATCCAGCGAAATCAATTCGCATATAATATTCTGTAAATCGCCCGATATCGTAAAAGAAAAATTAGATGTATTATTAGAAAATCATTCGTTTGATGGTTTTTTTGCCATGAGCGACGAAACTCTTATGGGATTGCACAGTTCATTAA
>SEBM01001024.1 GCA_004296145.1 Flavobacterium sp. | reverse complement strand
GAATAACTTCTAATAAGGAATATTCATTAAAAGAATCCTGCGCAATTTCCCAAATCATAATTCCACCGGCATAATCTGATGCAAATTGTACTTTTTGAGAAATGGTTGCTCTGCCATTATAATATAATTTGCCAATTTCATCCTGATCGGCAAATTGATTTCCTGCTTCTACAATTTGGGCAAATGTTGAACTTGTCGCCGGATTAAAAGTAAAGTTATAACCGTAGAAAGGAACACCGAGAGTTAATTTTTCACTTGGAACTCCCTGAAGTTTGTGCCAAAAATTAATTCCGTCTTTTGCAAATTCAAAAGAGCTATGTTGTCCGGGATTATTAGGTGTCCACGGTCCTGTACTATCATATGCCATTATATTTATAAAATCAAAAGCATTGAGAGCTAATGAGCTTATATTTTCGAAACGGGAATTATTAGGAAGTGCTGCTGTTAATAATTTTTTATCAGCCAGGCTTTTCTTTAATTCGAGAACAAAACCACTATAACCAGTTGTTACTGCATCCCACTCTAAATCTACATCAACACCGTCTAATTTATGCAGGTTAACAAAATTGATTATGTTCTGAATAAAAGCCGGTCTGTTTTCTGGCTTGTCAATCAATGTCGACCAGTTTGAAGCCTGTTCAGCAGAAATTACTCCACCCGCAAGCGAAATACTTATAACAATATTCGGGTTAACGGATTTCGCATATTTGATAACTCCGTCAATATCTCCATTGAAAATGATATTTCCGTCTTTATCAGGATTTGCAAAAGCGATATTAAGATGTGTTAATTTACAAAACTGGATTGATGTTATTTTATCGAAATTATCCGTAGACAAATAACCTATAACTCTTGCCGTCTTTGTTTTTGAATCATCAATAACTGATTCTTTTTCAGTTGTACAGCTATAAACTGAAACAAGTGAATATATATAAAAAAGGATGCCTAATAAGGCTTTATTTTTTATCATAATTTTTAATTTAAACTTGTTGTTTTTAATTTTAATTAGATTGAAATAATACCTTATTAGGC
>SEBM01001023.1 GCA_004296145.1 Flavobacterium sp. | reverse complement strand
TATTTGTTCAGACAATAAGATATTTTTAAAATCATAATAAAAGTTTAGATGAAAAAAATTGCGCTAGTCCTTTGCATCTTTTCATTATTATTAAGTTGTAAAACAAATCAAAACATAAAAGGTAAATACAAAACTGTATCATCTGATAGTTTGGTTTATCATTTTGACACAAATACAGGTAAATATTTTAGCGAATACAATGGCCAAACTAAAAACAAGGGAACTTTCAAAACTACGGATTTAAGTTTTCGAAAAACATTAATAATTTGCAACGAATTCATTATTAAACGCACTTCAGATCTTATAAAAGAACAAAACAAAGATTGTGATTCCATAACAACAGGAGTTTCTGATGGGTATAAGATATTAGGCACGACAATATTTGAAATTACATTTTCTGTAGATGGAAATTTGAAATTTAGAAAAACACATTCTGAACAATTACACTTAACGGAAAGCCAGGGAACATTCATACCACAAAATTAAACTCTGATTAAACAAAATCGAATAACATAATTGGACTTACTTCTATATGTTAAATTTTCTTTGAAGTAAAAACCAAAAAATAAATAAACAATCCAAATGATTACAACCAAAAAATTTCAACTTACACAAAAAGAATATTTTTCATTTATTATTAGAATTTTACTTAAACGCCAATGGTGGTTATATAGTTTCGTCTTGCTTTTTTCAATTGGATTTTTTTTTAACAACAAAAGAGATTCAGCACAAACCTCAGCAACATCCACTGGCTCTAAATCCAAGCGGAGTTGACCAGACTCAACACGAGCAACTTCCAAGACTTCATTAATTAAGCTAAGTAAATGATGGGCAGCACGCATGATCTGCTGAACACTCTGTACATCGTCGGCTTCAAGCGGAGCAATTTCCAGAAGTTGTCCAAACCCCAGAATGGCATTGAGCGGAGTTCTCAGATCATGACTCATTCGGCTCAGAAATTCACTCTTGGCAGAGTTGGCCCGATCGGCTTCCAACTTGGCCCTATGCAATTCCTGCTCGATACGTCTACGCT
>SEBM01001022.1 GCA_004296145.1 Flavobacterium sp. | reverse complement strand
TTTCAGAACATTGTTAAACATGCTAAAGCTACAAATGCCATTTTTCAGCTGGTAGAGCACCCCGATTCTATTAACCTTTATATTGAGGATAATGGTAAGGGGATTGAAAAAGGAAAGGCCGATAAAACAGGAAAAGGAATTGGATTATTGGCCAATAGAATTGATTATTATGAAGGTAAAATAAGCATTGAAGGGCAACCAGGAAAAGGAACTTTAATTGTGATTGACATACCTACTGAGCACATGAAGGAAAACCAAAGATGAAAGACCGAAGTCTAAAGCAAAACGAACAATGATAGACGGAAAACAAAAAACGAAAATGGCAGATTTAAAAATATTCATCGCAGATGACCACCAAATCTTAATTGATGGGATTGTCTCTTTTTTTAACGAATTGGAGGGTTTTGAAGTTATTGGTTATGCCAACGATGGAATTAACTTGTTGAGAGATATTGCGGTTAAAACCCCTGACATCATTCTCTTGGACTTAAATATGCCTAAACTGGATGGCATTTCTACTTTAAAAAGATTGAAGGAAAACTACCCAAATATCAAGGTTATTATTTTATCAAATTACCATCAATCTCAATTAATTAAAGAAACAAAGGCTTTAGGGGCGAGTGGATATGTATTAAAAAATGGCTCTAAAAGTGATTTGTTAGCTGCAATAGAAACTGTACAAAGTGGAAAATTGTATTTTCCTGAAGCTGAAGAGATAAACCTTGATACACAAAGGGTTTTTACTGATGAATTCATGAAAAAACATCAGCTTACAAAAAGAGAAGTAGAAATTATAAGGTTGGTTTGCGAGGAATTAAGCAGCAAAGAAATTGGCGACAAGTTGTTTATTGCAGAATTTACAGTAACCACGCATAGGCGAAATATTTTAAGCAAACTAGGCTTAAAAAATACGCCAGGGCTAATAAATTTCGCAAAACAAAACGGGATAGCCTAGAGCTCTAAACTTTATACATCTTATTATAAGTTGATTACGTAAGTAACATTGTGGTTTATGAAATTAAAATGACAATTGTG
>SEBM01001021.1 GCA_004296145.1 Flavobacterium sp. | reverse complement strand
ACATTGTGTCAATTGATGGCAACTTATTACTGATGAGTAATGGAAATAATTATACAGTAGGAAAAAGCTACAGGCCGCAACTTGAATCTTTTCTATCTGGGAAGTTGCTTAAAATGCCCACCTGAGGTATTGATGGGCTTTTTTTTTACTAATTGTAGATACCAGTTTTTGTAAATACAACAGTAGTGAAAGTTGGGTCTGTTGTATTGAAGGATTTGGAAGACAATTTTTTAAATTTGAAAACTGTCTTTTTTGTTAATTTTTTCGTTGTCATAAGCTTTTTTCTTTGAAACTAATGAGTCATTAGGATCTTGGAAAAAAGTTGGGATAGACGACTATTTTTTTGAAATGAACGTATATTTAATAAGGATATTTAATCGAGCAGATACATTTATCGGGAAGTATCGCCTACATTTTATCTCTTGGATTGTTTACATTGTCTATGAGTCAGTCTTGACTGGAATTTTTGTGCAACAGTTTGGAGAGTTTGAGAACTATATTGTCCATTACTCATTAAACATATCCCTATTTTACTGTCACATCTATGCGATGCGAAAAATCAATTTTAACTTTCAGTTATTTGATTTTTTAAGGTTTATTCCAGTTGTAGTACTCGAAATTTTATTTTATATACCTGTTCTCGCGCTACTTAATCGCATGTTCACTAAGTACAACCAACCATCAGATGGGTTGTATCTAGGTATAAACCATCTTTTTATCGCAGGTTCGATTTATCGATCAATCTTTTTCATAATGGTATCAACTGGGTATTGGTTTATATTAAGATTTTTTAGTGAAAGAAAAAAATTGGAGATTTTAGCCAAAAAACATCTTAATGAGGTTATTGTAAGAGAAAGAGCCGAGAAGAATTTGGCGCTATCAAAAACAGATATCGTGATTTTGGTGGGCGGCGTGAGTGTTGGCGATTACGATTATGTGATAGATGCGACCAAAAAATGCGGAATCGAAAAGCAATTTCATAAAATCAGACAAAAGCCGGGAAAACCATTTTATTTTGGAACCAAAGCTGAAAAGC
>SEBM01001020.1 GCA_004296145.1 Flavobacterium sp. | reverse complement strand
AATATCACCGTTTAAAGGATGTCTTGCTATCAACTTATTATTCTCAATGAGTAACTGATAAATTGTATTGAATTCTTCATTTCTGTAAAAGCCAACCAATTTATTTACAAATACTTTGTCTGCTTTTGCCGGATTTAAAATTATTCTTTTTGCGATGTAGGTAAAATCGGCAATTCTAAAGTTAAATGAATCATCACTGAATGTTAAATGGGCAGTAGGTATAGAGCTAATTTTAAATTGATGATTTCCCATCGGCACTAATTTTTCCTTACCCTGATTATTGTAAGTTCCCAAATAAATATCTTTTCCTTTTGAGGATATTTCAAGATAATTCCCGGGATTAAGTTTATAAACGCCTATAAAATGTTTAAGTTCTGAGGGCGAATCAATTACTTTTTGTGGCTTTCCAACAGCGGTTTGTTTATCTTTAAAAAAGAAATCAACCAACTGATAAGCAATCAGATAACCGTCAAAACCTTGTTCATTTCCCAATATTACAATAGAAAACTCTTGCGAAGGAATATGCAGAATATAGGTTCGATAGCCAACTGTGCCGCCACCGTGGAACACAATATCCAAACCTTTATATTTTTCAGTCTGCAAACCCAATCCATACTCAATATTTTTACCCGAATTTAAAACAGTGTTTTTCTGCATTGCATTATAAATCGCACGATTCCCAAGCATGGGATTTTGAAAATTTTTTGCCCATTTGCACAGGTCATTCAGCGTAGCATAAATATTGGATGAACCACTTACCATCTGCCCGATAGGAAGTTTTGCGAAATCGTTGCCTTTTGGCTGATAGGATTCTGCTTTATTGGGAATAATCACGGCAGGATCATCTACAGCCACAGTATTTTCCATATTTAAAGGATTGAAAATGTAATCCTTTGCAATTTGGCTGAATTCTTTTTTATAAACTCTGTGAAGAATTTCAGCAAGCAGTGTAAATCCGGTATTATTATATTCATATTGCTCTCCGGGAACAAAATTTATACTTTTAATTCCTAAAAGAGTTTGCACAGCTTCTTTA
>SEBM01001019.1 GCA_004296145.1 Flavobacterium sp. | reverse complement strand
ATTATAATATAGTGGGATATGCAAAGATGTTAGAACTTGAATTCAGCAAGGCTCCAATCAAAAAGTTATGTGATAGGATGGAGAGGAACAACGCAATTGAAAATCCCAAGCTGACTGCAAAGATTCGAACACTTTACAAAAATGGCGACCGTCCTACAGAGCTTGAAATTGTTGGACAGCTACAGCTTTTGTACACTGAATTTCATGTTAAAGTCATTCCTCGACCTATTCAAATAAAAAGATACTATGACGCTGGTAGAACTGAAAATAAGGAGGGACTAAAAAGTTATAATATCAAAGGCCTACTTGAATTATAAGGTTATATCCAAAAATAAGACAAACTCTCTTATTTAATACCCCTAAATAATTTTTGGATATTAAGCACCGACCCAGTTGGTGCTTTTTTAGTTTCTACCCTCATAAAGGCAAAGGTTGAAGCCAAAATAAAATTTCCAAAAATTTTTGAATGTGTGTTTTTCACAAGCCCCCACTATAGAAAACAACCCCTCCCTTCTGATCGAAGTAAAACGGATTTATGCCCTACTTTTTATAAGGGAGAACTTCCAAATGGAATTCAGAGAGAATTAAACGAAAAGGTTAGGCTATACCGCTAGTGAAATCGTCAAATCGAAAAGCTACAAAAATTTAAGCCTCATATCTACTCTAATAACGGTATAGCCTGACTAATACCAAACATCTTTCCTTACTTCCTAATTCAATATACCACGACAATAAATCGTGGTTTTTTTATGCAATTATTTCTGGAAATCAAATCGGTTGCCAGACATCACAATGCAATTCACTCATTATTTAAACATAAAATCAAGAAAATGAAAACAAAAACACGTACAGAAACTAAAACTAAATTGGTTTTAGTAAACGCTGACCTTCAGCAGAACAATAATTTAGTTGAAAAAGCTTATACGGCAATTACCAATGTTGCATCTGAATTATTAAAGAAATTTGAACTGGCTAAATACAGAACTCATGTTTCTGTAGAGCATTGCAAAGATCCTCACAACACAAATTTAGTTAGGG
>SEBM01000310.1 GCA_004296145.1 Flavobacterium sp. | reverse complement strand
ATACTGAACTTCCTATTTTTATAGTAGCAATGGAGAAACTTCCATTTTTTAAAGCTGTAGACAAAAAGTTACGGGAAATTTATCCTGATTTTGAATCTTTAGACAGAGATTACAAAAATTATTATTTTATAAAACTCTTATTATCTTCAGATTATTTTGATTTTGCGAATAAACCAAAAGCGGTATTGCCTTTTCATGAATATAAAAATCATATTGCCAACCCCATAGAAGAACATTTAAACGAATGTGTTCATTATGCAACGGCAAATCAAATTTCAAATTTACACTTTACAGTTTCAGAAGCGCATCAGAATTTGTTTGAAAATGAGATTTTGTTACTGAAAGAAAAAATTGAAAAAGAGTCCAAAACAAAAATCAATATCGCTTATTCTTATCAAAGCAAAAAAACAGATTCTATAACTGTTGATGCTAAAAATAAAGTGGTAAGGGATAAAAAGAATGCTGTAATCTTTAGACCCGGAGGTCACGGAGCTTTGATCGAAAATCTAAACGATCTTGATGCAGATATCATTTTTATAAAAAATATTGACAATGTAATTCAAAATCATATTGATCAGATTACGCTGTATAAAAAAGCATTGGCGGGAATTTTAATTACAATGCAGCAAAAGGTTTTTGAATATTTAGAAGCGATTGATAAAGAGCAAATTCAAACAGAACAGATTTCTGAAATTGTTTTGTTTTTAAAAGAGCATTTAAATACAGAAATCACCAGCGATTTTAATAAGTTTACAATTGAGAATAAAATAATTAAGCTTAAAGAGTTGCTGGACAGGCCAATTCGTGTTTGCGGAATGGTGAAAAACGAAGGAGAGCCCGGCGGAGGGCCATTCTGGGTAATGAGTAATAAAGGAGAAGTTTCACTTCAGATTGTAGAAACATCCCAAGTTGATTTATTCAATCAAAAACAACAACAGATTTTAGCAGAAGCAACCCATTTTAATCCTGTTGATTTGGTTTGCGGAATAAAGAATTATAAAAACGAAAAATTTGATTTAAAGAATTTTATAGATCAAAAAGCCGGATTTATTGTAGAGAAAAGCGTTGACGGAAAAATAGTCAGAAGTTATGAATTGCCAGGTTTATGGAATGGTGCAATGGCAGATTGGCTTACTATTTTTGTTGCTGTTCCGTTATTAACTTTTAATCCTGTAAAAACAGTCAACGATTTACTAAAACCCGCACATCAGCCACAATAATGGATATTGAAAAAATCATATCAGAATTAAATTTCAAAGCTGTCAGAAGCAGTGGTGCCGGCGGGCAAAACGTAAACAAAGTATCTTCAAAAGTGGTTTTGTCTTTTGATTTAAATGCATCACAATCTTTATCAGAAGAAGAGAAATTACTTTTAAAAACAAATATTGCTTCAAGATTGACTTCAGAAGATGTTTTGATTTTAAATTGTGATGAAGACAGAAGTCAGCTTAAAAATAAAGACATTGTCATTAAACGTTTTTTAGAAGTAATCAAAAAAGGATTGTATGTTCCTAAAGTTAGGAAAGCTACTAAAATTCCGAAAGCGGTTATTAAAAAGCGAATAAAAGACAAGAAAAACATTTCGGAAATAAAACAGTCCCGCAGAAAACCAAATTTAGAATAAAACTTCAAAAAATAAATTCCAAATTCCAACAGAAGAGCATTAAAAAGTGAATCTTTAGAATTTGGAATTTATTTTTTGGAGTTTTAAAGTTTTTAACATTAAATTTGTACTGTCTCAAAGGGGTGCTCTAAATAACGAGCTGAGATCATACCCAAAGAACCTGAGCGAGTAATGTTGCTAAGGGAAAAAACGACATATTTAGCGTGCACACTATATTTTGTCGTGAAACAAATTTATTAATTTAACAAAAGAATAATTCCCCCTTTTATTCGTAATTATTTACGAATGAAAAAGTTTTTTAAAGGTACTGAGGTACTAAGTTGCAAAGGTTCAAAGGTTTTAAAATTGGACGTAACCAAATCTGTTTTCTTTACTCTATTCTCTATTTTCTTTACTCTATTTTCTTTCTCACAGGAAAAAGATTCCACCAAAGTAAATTCTCTTGATGAGGTTTTGGTTTCTGCTGTTCGTGTTACTACAAAAACACCTGTTTCCTTTAGTAATTTAGACAAAAAAGATATTAAGTTTAGAAATCTGGGGCAGGATATCCCAATTTTGATGAATTATCTTCCGTCTGTAGTCACCACTTCTGATGCCGGAAACGGAATGGGTTACACCGGAATCAGAGTCCGCGGAAGCGATGCTACAAGAGTTAATGTTACCATAAACGGAATTCCGTATAATGATGCCGAAAGTCAGGGAACTTTTTGGGTAAATATGCCCGATTTTGCTTCTTCTGTAGAAAGTCTGCAATTACAACGTGGTGTTGGAACTTCAACTAACGGTTCCGGAGCTTTTGGAGCAAGTTTAAATATGCTTACCGATAATTATGCTTCAAAAGCAAATGGTGAAATTTCAAATTCTTTCGGAAGTTTTAATTCTCATAAACATACCGTAAAATTTAGTACAGGTTTGCTAAACGATCATTTTGAACTTGCCGGGCGTTTGTCTGCTATAAAATCTGATGGTTATATTGACAGAGCAAGTTCGGATCTAAAATCGTATTTTCTGCAAGGAACCTACGTTGGTAAAACGACTTTGATAAAAGCATTGGTATTTGGAGGAACAGAAAAAACATATCAATCCTGGAACGGAATTGATGCTGAAACTTTAAATGACAACCGTACTTATAATTCTGCTGGAAAATATACAGACGAAGCCGGAAATGTTCGTTATTATGATAACGAAACAGACAACTACAAACAAGATCATTATCAGTTGCATTGGAGTGAATCTATTTCTGATAAATGGAGTACAAACCTGGCTTTTCATTACACAAAAGGAAAAGGGTATTACGAAAACTATAAAGAAGATGCAGACATGGCCGATTACGGTCTGCTTCCTGTTGATGCTGTAACGACTACCGATTTAGTTCGCCAAAAATGGTTAGACAATGATTTCTACGGAACTACTTTTTCTGCAAAATACAAAGACGAAAAACTCGATGTAATTTTTGGCGGAGGCTGGAATAAATATGAAGGAGATCATTTCGGAAAAGTTATTTGGGCGAGATACGCTTCTCAATCAGAACTGGACGATCATTATTACGATGATTATTCAGCAAAAACAGATGGTAATATTTTCGCGAAAGCAAATTATCAGCTAACTGAAAAATTAAGTTTCTACGGAGATTTACAATACAGAAGAATAACGTATAAAGCCAATAGTATAGAAACCGGTTTGGTAGACGATGATTTCAACTTCTTTAATCCAAAAGCCGGTTTAAATTTCGAAATCAATCCAAATAGTACGTTGTATTTTTCATACGCCAGAGCCAATCGCGAACCAAACAGAACTGATTATGAAGGCGGAAATGTAAAACCTGAAAAATTGAATGATTTTGAATTAGGCTGGAGATTTAACTCAGAAAAATTTCAACTGAATTCAAACATTTATTACATGGGCTACAAAGATCAATTGATCTTAACCGGAAGATTAGATGATGTGGGTTCTCCAATTCGTTCTAATACAGACAAAAGTTACCGTTTAGGTCTAGAAGTTGATGCGACAATCAAATTGTCTGATAAATTCATAATCCGACCAAACTTTACTTTGAGCAGTAACAAAAATGTTGATTTGGCTGTTGAAGGCGAAAACTACGGAACCAAAGATATTGCTTATTCGCCGTCGGTTATTGCAGGAAATATTATTGTATATAGTCCAATTGAGAATTTGCACCTTTCGCTATTGCAAAAATTTGTGGGTGAGCAATACATGAATAATATAGAATTGCCGGAAGCGAAACTGGCAGATTATTTTGTAAACGATTTAAATATCTCTTTTGAAATAAAACCAAAAACTATTTTTAAATCAATTATGATAACAGGTTTAGTGAATAATTTCTTAGATAAGAAATACGTTTCAAACGGCGCAATGTATGATATTTATCCATACTATTATCCTCAAGCAGGGACCAACTTCCTGTTAGGATTAACGTTGAAGTTCTAAAAAAAATTGAATGCAATAAAAAAGCCTGAAAAATTTAAGTTTCAGGCTTTTTATATTTTAGTTATAAACGTGGATTACAGTTCCTGTCACCTGAACTTTATATTGTTTTAACGGATATTCTTTTCCTCCGAGTCCGGTAAACAAACTGTATTCCGTTTTATCACAAGAGCAAACAGCATTGACTCCTTCAATTGTCATGGCAGTACACGAAGATAGATCCTGATTAGGACAGGCAGCATCAAAAGCTGTATAACCACTTCCGGCATTAAAAATAATAACTCCTTTTGCTCCAAAATTAGGAACAATAATACCATTGCTTACAAACTTTAGATTAGAATAAGCAGGCAGATTCATATCTACAGATAAATTAACAGAATAATTGGGTATGTAAGGATTTTTATTACTTCGCTCACTATCACTGCAAGAAATAAGAGCGATAACAAAAAGGGTTAAAAGAAGGATTTTTTTCATTATTATAATATGAATTAGTTAAACAAAATTAAATTATTTACATTTGGATAACTAGATGATGAAACCATGTTTAAAATTCAATTAATGCTTGTTTACGCATTCCTGATCCTTTTTGGATTTGGGTGGAATGCCAAGCAAGCAGAGGTCGACAAAGCCTCAAACCTTACCTTAAAAAGAGATACATTACGAAATGCATCGAAATGGCCACCGGCGAATATGTAATCATCATTGGAAATGATGATACCATTAACCCTGGTCATGATATCGGCATGTTGGTGCGGTTTTTAACTGCAAATAATTTCCCTGAAGTTGGCTTTTGTAATTTTATAGAAGAAAGTACCGATAATACTTTCATCGAGCGTGGTCAATCCACAACTGTTCTCGGCACAGGTTATATGACTGCGATGCGATACTATTCGTGTTTCAGCTTCGTTGGGGGATTAATATATAAAAGAAACATATTCAATCAGTTCAACTCGGACAAACATGATGGCAGTATTTACGCGCAGATGTATATGGGTTGTTTTATGGTAGCTTCC
>SEBM01001018.1 GCA_004296145.1 Flavobacterium sp. | reverse complement strand
ATATAAGCCTTTTGTTTCTTTTTATTTCCTGTAAGGAAAATGAAAAAATGGAAAATAAAACAAATTTTAGTTATGATATATCTATAACAGCTCCAGAGAAATATCCAATAGAAATTCATACCGGTTATTTATCTTCAGGAAAGAATTTTATAACCGATATTATTAATTGTGGTATGGAAAATCAGGGATGGATATACGACGGTAAGACCCAGCCAGGAGGAAATACAATTCCTGATTTTCTGGATCTTACCTGGGTAAGTTATGCAGAAAAAAAATTCTGGAACTTGGAAACACCTTTACCGGCAGACAAAATATTGAGGCTATTTAGAAAAGGCTTTATTTATAAAAATTCAAAAGACAGCATTACTACAGAAACGTATGGTCAGATTGTAATAGGCACAGCGCCAGGTGGCGTCGTTGTAGTATGGCTGGACGGAAGTGTAAAAAGAGTAGAAATTGGAAGATATCAGGCAGTGGAGACTTTTGTGGATAAGAATCAATTTCTGAGAAGCCCGGATCCTTCTGAAAATCAGCAACAATTTTTTGATGCCTATTATGAATTGGTAGTTGAAGACACTGTAAAAGAAGAAATAAAAAAGCATGGTATTCCTTTTGGTTTGTGGGATTCGTACCGTAAAAAATACAATTGGCGTTTTCGTACGGAGTTTTATAACAAAAATGATAAAAATGTGTATCAGAATATAAGATTTTTTAATGGCGAACATATTTTTTTTTACAAAGAAGACTTAGATAAAGAATCCTATTTAATGCAACCTTTACCTAATAGTGTTAGATTCTTTTTTAAAGATTATAACAGTCAGGTATATTTTAACGAAAAAGAAATTTTTGATGCGTTTAAAAAACTAAGTACAAATCATCCTGATGCAGCTATAGAAATAGAAGTTCGTCCTGCTTTTATGTATAAAACGTTACAGTTTACGGTAAAATGTGAAGGAGAAGAAATTCCTCTGGAGAAAACGGAGGTTAATATGTACAAGAATTAAATTAAAATGAGAAAGTTTATTTTGACTCTTACAGTTAG
>SEBM01000309.1 GCA_004296145.1 Flavobacterium sp. | reverse complement strand
CATTTATAATTTACAACAATCACTTTAAAAGCAAAAAAGCCGGTTTCAATTGAAACCGGCTTTTTTTTATATTGATAATGCGATTTAATCTCACATTCGCAAAAATCATTTTTAAATAAATACGCTTAGTATAAAATAAACCAAACCTGCTAATATAGCCGAAATTGGAATAGTCAAAATCCAGGCCCAGATTAAACTTACTGTTACTCCCCATCTTACAGCAGATACACGTTTTGTTAATCCAACTCCGATGATAGATCCTGTAATAGTATGCGTTGTACTTACCGGAATTTTTAAGTGTTCAGTGAAGTAAAGTGTCAAAGCTCCTGCAGTTTCTGCTGCAACACCTTCAAACGAACTTACTTTTGTGATTTTAGAACCCATTGTTTTTACAATCTTCCATCCCCCACTTAATGTACCCGCAGCAATTGCAGAATAACAAGCTAAAGGAATCCAGCTAGGCATCACACCCTTTATACCAGCATCTTCATTTGGCAAAACAACATCTAACCATGAAGCCATATGAACTCCCGGATTTGTATTGATATAGACCGCAACTGCCGCTGCAATAATACCCATAACTTTTTGAGAGTCATTTCCTCCGTGTCCTAAACTAAAGGCAGCAGAAGAAAGCAATTGCATTTTTTTCAAAGCCGCATCAGCTTGATGAAGATTTAAACTACTAAATATCAAACAGAAAGCACTAACCGTTAAAATAATAAATGCAACTAAAAACCATTTAATGTTATGAGAATCGAAAACAACACTCCAAAAATGAGAATCAAAACGTGGTTTTCCATGCTCTAAAATTTCTTCATAAGAAACCATTTGAGCATAAACAAACCAAATTGTTCCCAACATTAAAGCAACAGTAAATATTTTAGGTCCGATATTTTTACGCGAAGCATTTAACAACCAAATAGAAATTAGATAAGATGCTAAAGCTCCTAATAATGGTGCCAGAACAATAAATGCAATAATGATGATAACACCCGACGGCATTCCGCCATCCTTACCTGCTTTATACCAGCTAACAATTTCGTACCAATAGTGTGTTACTCCGTCTTCTCCAACATAACCCGAAAAACCATGTACAGCAATAGCGTGTGCTACGGCTGCTCCGGCAAAACCTCCGATTAGTGTATGAGAAGAACTTGAAGGAATTCCTAACCACCAAGTCAATAAATTCCAACAAATTGCAGCAATGACACCTGCCAAAATTACAACCAGGTTAATCTCCATAGTGTGCGCTGTTTTGGCAACAGTATCTGCAACACCAAAACCGAAAACCCAGTACGCCAGAAAGTTAAAAAATGCTGCCCAAAGTACGGCCTGAAAAGGCGTCAATACCTTTGTCGCAACAACTGTAGCAATAGCATTTGCCGCATCATGAAAACCATTGATGTAATCAAAAATTAAAGCTAATACTATAATAATTATAAGTAGCGTCATAAAATTATAACTTCAGAATGAAATAAATTGAATTAAGAATGTTTTACAGAAATTGATTCCAAAATATTGGCAACACTCTTACATTTGTCTGTAGCTGATTCTAAAACAGATAAAACTTCTTTATATTTAATAATATTTTTAGCATCTGTTTCGTTTTCAAAAATTTCAAAAACTGCTTTATTATAAACGTTATCAGATTTGTTTTCCAGTTTATTAATTCTGGCACAAGCATCTTTAATAATGTTCATGTTTTTTAAGTTACTTAATTCTTTTACCGCACTATCAATGTTTTGACAAGCTTCAAGATTGATTTCGGTCATTTTTCTGATCGATTTTGTAATCTTATCAACCTGATACAATCTCATTCTGCTCGCAGCTCCGTGAAGGTAATCTGCAACGTTATCAATAGAAGTAATTAAGGTATGGATATCCTCTCTATCAAAAGGAGTTATAAAGTTTCTGCTCAATTCAAGATTAGTCTGACGTGTGATGTCTTCTCCTCTTTGCTCTAATTCGTCAATTCTTTGAAAAAGAACTTCTCTTTCTTTTAATGGTAAATTTACAGCTTCGTGTAAGTTAGAAGCTAATTCAATTAAATTGCTTGAAGCCTCTTCAAAAAGTGGAAAGAATTTCTTGTCTTTCGGCACTAAAAATTGGAAAATACTGTTTATTGACATTTTTATATTTTTGATAGTGCAAAATTACTTCATTAATATTTTGCAATGTTAAGCCATTGTTAACAAATCGTTTTCAATTTGGAAACTGTCAAGGAATGACACCGTGTTTTCTATGTCATAATGCAGGATTCTGTCTTCTTTGACCAAAGGCACAACCTCTCTGTAACTACTCAAAAACATTTCGATAAAATCACTTGATTTTAAAGGCTCTCTGTACGCAATTGCCTGCGAAGCATTCATTAATTCGATCGCCAGAATACGTTCCAAATTATCCAAAACTCTCAAAGCTTTTGTCGCTCCGTTTGCGCCCATACTCACATGATCTTCCTGTCCGTTGCTAGACACAATACTATCAATACTAGATGGCGTTGCCAGTTGTTTATTCTGACTTGCAATACTTGCCGCAGTGTATTGCGGAATCATAAATCCTGAATTTAATCCCGGATTATCAACCAGGAAAGCAGGAAGATTGCGTTGTCCTGAAATTAACTGATAGGTTCTTCTTTCAGAAATACTTCCCAATTCCGCCAAAGCAATTGCCATGAAGTCCAAAGCTAAAGCTAAAGGCTGACCGTGGAAATTTCCTCCGGAAATAATCTGATCAGCTTCAATAAATATATTAGGATTATCGGTAACCGAATTGATTTCTGTTTTGAACACTTTTCGAACATAATCAATAGCGTCTTTTGAAGCACCATGAACCTGAGGCATGCAACGGAAAGAATACGGATCCTGAACATGTTTTTTTTCCTGTTCAATAATTTCGCTTCCTTCAAGAAATTCATTTATGCGTTGTGCCGTTACAATTTGTCCTTTGTGCGGACGTATATAATGTATCAATTCATTAAAGGGCTCAATTCTTCCATCAAAACCTTCTAAAGAAATAGTTCCGATTAAATCTGCCAGATACGAATATTTATAAGCTTTTATTAAAATATGAGCTCCATAGGCACTCATAAATTGAGTTCCGTTTAATAATGCCAAACCTTCTTTTGACATTAAAACTATCGGTTCCCAGTTAAAATGTTTTAAGACTTCTTTTGCTGTTGTTTTTTTTCCTTCAAACAAAACTTCTCCTTCACCTAAAAGAGGCAAAGATAAATGAGCCAAAGGCGCTAAATCTCCGGAAGCCCCAAGTGAGCCTTGTGTATATATTATAGGAAGAATATCATTATTATAAAAATCAACCAAACGTTGAACCGTTTTTAGCTGAACTCCTGAATGTCCGTAGCTTAAAGATTGAATTTTAAGCAAAAGCATCATCTTTACGATTTCTGACGGAACTTCCTCACCGGTTCCGCACGCGTGCGATTTTACCAGATTTTCCTGAAGCTGTGATAAGTTTTCGTTCGAAATCTTCACATTACAAAGTGATCCAAAACCTGTATTGATACCATAAATTGGTTCTGAGTGCGACGCCATTTTTTTATCCAAATAGTCACGGCATTTCTGAACGTTAACTTTGGCTTCCTCAGATAATTCAAGCATTTTTTGATTTACAATTATCTCTTGTAAAGCCTCTAGATTTAAAGTTTCAGTACTTATATAATGGATTTCTCTCATGTTGATTATTATTAAGGCCTCAAAATTCAACAAATCAATATTAAAAATTTACGTATTATGCGCTGAAAGATTTTCTAGCTATTTCAAAACCATTATGGATGAAGATGCATATATTTCATGGGCAATCAATTCAAATGACAATGTCGATTTTAAATCACCAAAAGTACGTACCAAAGACGAATTAACTCGAGATACAGCAAAAGACGATGGAAGGACATATAAAAAAATGTTATGTGTAGTATTCGATTTAGCAATTATGGTCGCTTATAATACTGAATCTTATTTTCGTTTTGTGTACCATGATGATGTGCTATCTCAACAAGATAATGGAATAAAAATACGACTTCTAGGTTTAATTCGTACAATAACTGCGAAATTTGATATACAATATATTCTTTCTGTAATAAAGTCTGATCTTCCTACAAACGACGAGGACAAACCTATTTTCTTTGATAAAAGTGAAATTATTTTAAATCTGCATGACCATGATGATACTGGTACTCTTTTCGGATTTGAATTTTAAAGCCAATTATAAAATGCAACGACTGTGAATACTAGCAAATGTAGTTCACATCATCAGATTGATTACAGTTTTTAAACATATTTTTAACAACCTCTCAAATGAATAATGTTAAGCTTTGGTTTGAACAGGCGGGGCCTGACTATTATCTTTTTTTTCTTAAAGCATGGATTCCTTTTAATGCCTGGTACGTTTCTGAGTACCCCCAGCTAAAAAAAAATGATACAGATATCATAAAGTCTTTGCAGGACAGTACTGATAGCAAGCCAAAAAAAATAATCAAAAATTTTTTAGATAGTAAGGACAATCATGAATCTTTATTGTTTCAAAGCTATTTTGCAGAGCTACATTATCAATTAGAGCAAATACCATTTGTCCACAATGGTGTACGGCTGTCGTTCAAAAGTCTATCCTTGACTGAAAATCCTGTAACATTTCGTAACGATATCGATGCGCTAGGTAACGCCTATAAGGTTGAAAAAACTTCCTCCTATTTCCAAGCATACATTCAAGCTAAGGGTGGTAAGGTTCTTTTGGATTTAAGAAAACCCATATATGATTTAGCTGATCTTGATAGGGATTCTAATTTTATTAGATTGGATAGATCTATAAAGCAAAAGATCACTGGGCTTTACGAGCAAATAAATCCAAAAAAACCAACTAGTATTATACCTAAAGGAAATAAAAATAAACAAACAATTTCCTTAAGAGGCAAAAATAGCTGCAAGATAATCAGTGACACGGATACAGTTGCAAAAGGATGCATTAAGATTCTATATGCTTTACGTTGCATGCTTTTTCATGGAGAAATAGAACCATCAAACACAAATAAAAAGGTATACGAAAATGCCTTTTATATTTTACATCTAATCATAAATAAAAT
>SEBM01001017.1 GCA_004296145.1 Flavobacterium sp. | reverse complement strand
ATTAATTATTGTTTCTATTCTTATTTTTTTGCTAAAAGCACTTTCCAGGCCGACTCAACATCGTCATTATTTAGATATTTTTTGGCTTCGAGATGTATTTTTTCCTGATCATCGGAGCTTAAAACTCCTTTCACAGAAAAATTTTCCTTCACAAATATACTAACTTCTTCTGTTGTAGGCAAGGCTTCAATGTTACCTAATTTCCCAAGATCATTTCCATTAAATACCGGGCTTTCTTTGATAAAATTCGGAATTACATCTACTCCTACGCCCAATGTTGTCAGTGGTTTTGGCACTTCAAAAAGTCCCTGATTAGATCTTGAATACCAATTACTTCCCAATCTTGAAACCAGATCTATTTTATACTGATCGATGGCTCCGTTTTCGTCTAAAACTGATTCGTGAATGTGCATTTTTACTACTTCACAAAGAATTAAATTTCCTGCTCCGCCTTCTGTTCCTAACGGAATAATCTGCGTAATCTTGCATTCAAATTGTACCGGAGATTCTTTTACACGATAAGGTTTTACCAAATCTGACGGAATTTGTGTCAGACCGGCTTTTATAAATTCGTTTACTCCTTCTCCGTATTCTGTGCTTGCTAAGGATGTTTGTTGTACCAAATCATAATTAACAACATTTATTACCACTTCGCCTGTTGCCTGTGCATTAATCAACGTGTGTTTTACGGTGTTGTCGCGTACACGTCTTGACGGTGAAAAAACCAAAATGGGCGGATTGGCACTAAACACGTTAAAAAAACTAAACGGCGACAAATTGGGAATTCCTTTTTCGCTGATTGTACTGGCAAATGCAATAGGTCTCGGCCCTATCGCGCTTTGTAAATAGCCATGTAATTTTGCTGTTGGTATTTCTTTAGGATTAATACTAATCATATATCTTTCTTTTTAACCGAATCTCATTTCGGCAACTACAAAAGTATAGAAATCGCTCAAGCGAAAGAAATAGTTTTAGATTTAAAAACAAAAAAATCTTTAAAGCATTACAAAATATTAAATGTGTTTATTTCGTTATATTTATAC
>SEBM01001016.1 GCA_004296145.1 Flavobacterium sp. | reverse complement strand
ACACTGATTGTTAAAAATTTAAACAAATAAAAACAAAAAATGAAAGATAATTTTTACTAACTTTAATATCAATTTCCCCAACAAAAATTTAAAAACTAATCACATGAAAAATCTATTCTGTTTTTTAGCAATTTCACTTTTTTGGATTCCGGTAAAATCACAGACAATTGCAGACAATACCACTTTTGATGATGCAATCTTAAACAAAACCGAAAACATCGATTTTCAAAATCAGTATGATGAAGATTTACCCTGGCATGCCCGTAGGTTCAAAGTTACAGCGGGTGCCTTTTTTCCAGTAAATAACACTGAAGTTCAGGTGGGAACAAACAACGGCCAGATCGGAACCAAAATTGATCTGGAAGATGATTTAGGTTTTTCAAAATCAACGACTTCCTTTATGGGAACATTTGACTGGCGTATTTCAAGACGATCCCGATTAGGTTTTGAATATTTTGTTCTGAACAGAAGCGCTTCAAAAACCCTGCAGAGAGAAATAGATTTTGGTGATGATACTTATGAAGTTAATGCAAGAGTCAGCGCTTTTTTTGATGTTCATATTGCCAGGATTGCTTATGGCTATGCCTTTTTATCCAAACCAAAATACGAAGCCGGTTTATTGATTGGTGCTCACGTTCTTTTTAGTGATTTAGGTATACGTCTGGAAGCTAATAATCAGCAACTTGATGAACGCCGTCAAAATTTTGATTTCACAGCACCGTTACCGGACATAGGTGTATGGGGCGAATTTGTTCTCGGTAAACGTTTCGGATTGTATGTAAATGCCAATTATCTTGCTTTAAAAATAGACGATATCGACGGACGAATTGTAAGTTACAATCTCTCACTTTTATATAATGTCTATAAAAACTTCAGCCTCACCGCCGGTTATACTGGCCTGAACTTTAAAGTAGACGCTATAGAAAACCGTCTCAACGGATATTTAAAATGGGGCTACAACGGACCAACAATTTCCGCCGCTTATACTTTTGGAAATCATGTGAAGCTTTATAAGCATTAGTCAAAGGTGCTAAGGTGCTAAGA
>SEBM01000308.1 GCA_004296145.1 Flavobacterium sp. | reverse complement strand
TTGCAATACCTTGAACTTAAACCTTCTTTTCCTTTAAAAGAATTACCATTATTATTCAGCTTTTATGCAATTGATGCTTTTTTAAATCTGTTTCAGTTATCAAATAACAGTAAATTATTATTATTGAATGAATTAAAAATTTCTTTCAATAATGAGTTTGCGATAGATAAAGAACAAAAAAAAGAAATAGACAGAAATTACAGATTATTAGAACCGCAGATGGAATCAATTCTAAGCGGTTCCAGCAATGATCTTAATGAAATTTTCAGTATTGTCAATTTGAAATCGAAAGCAATAAAAAAGACCATTTTAACGGTGAGGCAGAGAATCGAAATCTCTACCCATAGTTTTTTATCAAGTCATATTCATATGATGCTAAACCGTCAATATTCTTCTAAACAAAGAATGTATGAATTAATTATTTATAACCATTTATATCGATATTATAAAACACTCCATTACAAGAAAAAAGAAACCTCTCTGATTTAATTTTGCATTTTATTTGCTTTTCTTCAAAGCATCCAGCAATTCTACCATATCAACCACCGCATAAGTAGAAGAATAATCAGAAACTGCATATGGTAATATCAGGCTGTTGTTGTGAATAATTGCACCGCACGAATACACTACATTAGGTACATAACCTTCACGTTCGTCTTCTAATGGCGAAAGTAATGGTTCTGTAAGTCTTCCTATTTCTTTAGAAGGATCGTCAAGATCAAACAAAGAAGCGCCAATACAATAACGTCTCATGGTACCAACTCCGTGTGTGATTACAAGCCAGCCTTCTGCTGTCCAAAGCGGAGATCCGCAATTTCCTATTTGTGTAAGTTCCCAGGTATATCGAGGTTCCTGCAGCAAAATTGGATCATTCCATTGCGTTGCTCTTTCAGAATACATAATGTAATTGTTAACACCATCAATCCTGGCCAGCATAGCATATTTTCCTTTTATTTTTCTTGGAAATAAAGCGAGGTTTTTATTTTGGGCTCCGGCGCCATGCAGCGGCATAACTCTAAAAGAATAAAAATCTTCAGTAGAAATAAGTTTCGGAAGTATCGTATGACCGTTATAAGCTGTGTAAGTAGCCATAACACGAACAGAATCATCATCATCGGTAAAACGTACAAATCGCGCATCTTCAATACCACGGCTTTCAGAAGCAGATATCGGGAATATAACACGCTCTGTAATATCTGAATCGTGTTTAAATTGTAAATCATAAAATGAATTTGCCAGCCAGAGTATTTCCTGCAAAGCCATTTTTCTTTCTTCACGAATCAATGGATCACTTAATCCAGTATTCAGAATATTTTTTAGAACAGCAAATTCAAATTCATCCGGTAAGTCCTGCATAATCTGAACAATATATTTGTCCGTTGTATGCATTTCTGATAATTTGGTTAAAAATCGTTCTTTATTGAATAATGTTTTATGTTCAATTTCGGCCTTATCAATATGATGGCCAATTTTCATTATTTGTAAATTATTATCCTTGTCCAGAATTCCTCTTCTAAAAACAATAGAAGAAATATGACCTTCACCTGTTGCACGAAAAGATATCACAACACGTTTTTCACCTGCTTCTAAACCCGTCTGATCAAAATCTTCTACAATAGAAGGATTAAAAATGGCTGCAGATTCTATGGCATATTCCATTGTGCAATAAGAACCTATAAGCATTTTTCTGTCAAGAGACATGGCTTCATAATCTATTTTCATAGCTTCTATAACGGGTCTTATTTTTTCGCAATGTCTAAAAAAGACTGCCGAGATATTTCGGTGGCGTCTGGCAAATTCACGAAGCGTTTGTTCTAAGGTTTGCAGTACTTGTTTTTCATCAAGCATCATTATCCGAAGTACCATTTGTTGAGTCCGTTCATAGCCATTCATAAAATATCGGGCTACAACTCTTCTTGAATCTGGTGTGAATTTTATATTTTTTCGGGTTACTGATACTCGCATAGATTTATTTTTTATTTACAAAAAATGTAAGTCTTTTTTTATATGTTATTGAAATCATTTCAATTATACAGCATTACGATTTAAAATTAATTAGAGCTACACTGTCTGAAAGAAGGATTTCATTTGTTTTTTACAACAAGTTAATAATTTTGTTAAAGAAAAAACTTAATTTTTTATTAAAAATTTTGATAAAATCTGATCTTAAAAAATCGTTGCCGTCATATCGCTGTTAAAATCTCTGATTTAAAATTATATATTAGCTAAACATTTAAATGCCCGACATTCAAACATTTAAATATACAGCCAAAAAACAACCAACCAAAAACACTTATTTCATGACCAAAAAGACAATAATCCTAATCGGATTTATAATTTTAAAATTTGTTTTGCAATATGTTTTATTAAGTCCTGAATATGATTTGCAACGTGATGAATATCTGCATCTTGATCAGGCGCATCATTTGGCCTGGGGTTATCTTTCGGTTCCGCCGGTAACATCCTGGATTTCTTATCTAATATTTTTACTCGGAAATTCTGTATTCTGGGTTAAATTCTTTCCTGCTCTTTTTGGAGCTTTAACACTTATTGTTGTCTGGAAAACGATCGAAGTTTTAAAAGGAAATTTATATGCGCTGGTTTTGGGTGCCACCTGTATTTTGTTTTCGTCATTATTGCGAATCAATATGTTATATCAACCCAATTCGTTAGACGTTTTGTGCTGGACTGCATTTTATTATGTTATCATTTTATATTTCACTTCAGAAAATACAAAATGGCTTTTCATTGCAGCAATTGTTTTTGCTTTCGGATTTCTTAATAAATACAATATTCTTTTTTTGATTATCGGCCTCTTGCCTGCCCTTTTATTATCTCGTCAAAGAAAAATTCTGGCAGAGAAAAAAGTATATTTTGCTTTGATTCTCGGTCTATTATTAATTCTGCCAAATCTATTATGGCAATACAATAATCAGTTCCCGATTGTACACCACATGAAAGAATTGGCCGAAACACAATTGGTAAATGTTGACCGAATGGTTTTTCTAAAGGAACAAATCCTATTTTTTATAGGCGCAATTCTGGTTATACCTTCTGCCTTATATGCGTTATTATTTTACAAGCCTTTTGCGAAATATAGGTTTTTCTTTTTGACGCTGATTTTTACCCTGATTGTATTTTTATATTTCAAAGCCAAAGCCTATTATGCCATTGGTTTGTATCCTGTTTATATTGCTTTTGGTTCTGTTTTTCTTTCGGATATTCTGCAATCCGGATGGAAACGTTATTTAAAACCTGTATTCATTATTATTCCGCTGTTATTTTTTATTCCAATGTATAATTTAGCGTTTCCTAATAAAAGTCCGGAATATATCGTACAACATTCTGAAAAATATAAAAAACTGGGAATGCTGCGTTGGGAAGACGGAAAAGATCATGCTTTGCCGCAGGATTTTGCGGACATGTTGGGATGGAAAGAACTTGCCCGAAAAACCGATTCTGTTTATGATAAAATGCCCGATAAATCAAAAACAATAATTCTCTGCGATAATTATGGACAAGCCGGAGCCATTAATTATTATACTAAAAAAGGAATAAAGGCAGTTTCTTTTAATGCCGATTATGTGAATTGGTTTAATCTGAATGTGCGATACAAACACCTTATCAGAATTAAAGAATTTGAAGAGAATAGTCAGGAGTTTAAAGAAACAAGTCCGTATTTTAAATCTTCTTTTATTGCAGGTGAAATCACCAACAAATATGCACGCGAATACAAAACGACTATTTTTGTTTTTACTGATGCTAAAGCTAACATCAATAAAAGATTAGAACAGGAAATAAAGGAAGAAACAAATTATAGTAAATAATAAAATGATAGATTTTGGCAACATTGAATATTTAAAAACAGGCAATCAAAAACAAATTCGTGCTTTTGAAGTTCTGACTAAAAATAACATTCTTTCTAATATTGCCGAATTTGATCCTTTTTTGGCGGGTACGATTCCGATAAACATTGATATCGAAAATAGTGATCTCGATATTATTTGTTATTGGAAAAATAAAAACCATTTTGAAGAAAAACTAAAAACTGTTTTTGGAAAAGAAAATGGCTTTACAATCAGGAAAACTAAAATTGATGAACAGGAATCAATAATTGCAAACTTTAAAATTGATGATTTTGAAATCGAAATCTTCGGACAAAATATTCCTGTCAAAAATCAGAATGCATACAAACACATGATTATAGAATACAATATTTTACAATTAAAAGGTGAGAAATTCAGACAGGAAATAATAAAACTCAAACAAAATGGATACAAAACAGAACCTGCTTTTGGCATTTTACTTGGCTTAAAAGACGATCCATATCAGGAATTACTCCAATATAAATTCTAATAAGAAGTATTAAAACGTTACAATAGTCTGGCAATTAATGAATTATTGATTTTAAAATTAAAATAAATAAAAATCAGTTATTTCTTTGCAAAACTGTATTTAGTACGTATCTTTGCACCCGAACATCGCGGGATAGAGCAGTAGGCAGCTCGTCGGGCTCATAACCCGAAGGTCACAGGTTCGAGTCCTGTTCCCGCTACTACCAAAACACTACTTTAAACAAAGTGGTGTTTTTTTTTACAAATGCTTTATGGAAGAGTTTGTTGTATATATTCTTTATTCTGAAAAATTCAATAAGAATTACTGGTTTTACTTCAAATTTAATTGAAAGATTTAAATCTCATAATCTTTTAGGAACTAAAGGCTATACTTTAAAATTTAGACCTTGGAAAGTAATTCACGTTGAGTTTTTTGCTTCTAAAGCTGAGGCTATGAAAAGGGAAAAATATTTAAAAACAGGAATTGGAAGGGAATCTATTAAAATTTTAATTCAAAATCTATAATCGGAGGGCTAATATCCGACGTGTCGGACACAGGTTCGAGTCCTGTTCCCGCTACTACCAAAACACTACTTTAAACAAAGTGGTGTTTTTTTTTACAAATACTTTATGGAAGAGTTTGCTGTGTATATTCTTTATTCTGAAAAATTCAATAAGAATTATACTGGTTGTACTTCAAATTTAATTGAAAGATTTAAATCTCATAATCTTTTAGGAACTAAAGGCTATACTTTAAAATTTAGACCTTGG
>SEBM01001015.1 GCA_004296145.1 Flavobacterium sp. | reverse complement strand
CCTGTGGAAGATAACCAAGATGCTCTCGAATAAACATTGGTTTATCCAGAATATCGACACCATTAAATACGATACTTCCCGAACTTGGCTGTTGCAAAGCTGCAATCGTTCGCATTAAACTCGACTTGCCGGCTCCGTTTGGTCCTAATAATCCAAACATTCCATTTTTAATTTCTAATGATACATCAGCAATTGCCTGTGTACCGTTCTCATATGTTTTACTGAGATTTTTGATTGATAAACTGTTCATTTTTTGATTGATTTAAATGATTTGATGTATTAATTATGTAGAAAAAAATAAGCAATAGAATTCCTGTCGGCTCAAAGCCGACTATATAGATAAGATTAAAAAAGATGTTATTCGCTTACGTACTCCAAAATATCACCCGGTTGACATTCGAGTATTTTACAAATAGATTCCAAAGTATCAAACCGAATACCTTTTGCTTTCCCGGTTTTAAGAATAGATAGATTGGCAGGAGTGATTCCTAATTTTTCAGCCAATTCTTTACTTTGCATCTTGCGCCTGGCAAGCATAACATCAACGTTTACGATTATTGGCATGATTATATAAATAAGTCTTGTTCGTTCTGAAGGTTTAGTCCCTGCTTAAAAATAGCAGCCAAAAAATACGCAAAAATACCCAACATAAAATGCAGGACAATAAAAATAGCCACTTCATTATCCAGAGACACAAAAAGAGAGGCAATAAAAATTGTAATTCCAGGAGCAAAAAGATTTGTCAGATAAAATCGCCTTAAATGATTTATACCATTTTGAGTAAATAATTTAGGCTGGAAAAATATTTTAAAAACATTACTTATCAATAAAAAGAAAAGACCATACAGACTCAAAGGCGATAAAAATTCAAAAACAATATAAGGAACATTATAATCGCCCAACATTAGAGCATGATTGGTAAACGGATAGCATATTTGAAAGTATTTTCCATTTTCGGTAAAATTCAAAAAACATCCCGTTATTAATGCAAATGCAGAATAAGCTGCCAGAGTAAAATATATGATTGCGAGTAAGCGGGTAATAT
>SEBM01001014.1 GCA_004296145.1 Flavobacterium sp. | reverse complement strand
GGTACGTAAATAGCTTCTTGATCTTTAACTACCCAATCTATATCAAGTTTCTGGTTTTTAAATTGTATTGGATTATTTAGCAAGCTGTCAATAAATTCATCTTTTTCGTTAACATATAAGGCTACCTTTACAAATTTGGGGTCAAAATCCCCGTTTTCACAAATAGTATAACCTCGGGTTTGAAAAACCTTAATTAACGTCGAAACATTTAAATCCTTTTCTTCAATCGGCCAAAAAACACCATCTATTTTGTGTTCGGTTGGCCACCAAAAAATATCACTTCTTCCATTGGCCCAGGCTATACAATTATATTTTTCATCTTGATTACTTGTAACTTTAAAATTTTGATCATCGCCTAAGCCAGGGAACAGATCAATAATAGACTCACGATTTTCTGCAGAATTTAAAGACATGTATAAACCTAAATGATATGATTAGTTTGACCAAATCTTACCCAGGCTTTTGACGCTTCTTCAATAGACATCTGGTTTGTCGATATCTTTTTATCGTAAATAAAATTTAATGCCCAAACTAGGTTGCTGGGTTTGTGCTTGAGAATATTTAAAATTATAGGACTGGCTTTCGTCTGCAAAGCAAGAATACTTTGAAAATTCTTATTCCTAATCATAGCATTAGGATCGGAAGAAAATTTGGTTTGCTTCTCCCATTTCTTAACGTAGTTTTCTACTCTATTTTTTAGATATAATTCATCGTAACCCAGCTGATTATTCATTTTCAATGAAGCCAGGGCGTCACTATCAAATTTGTTAAATTTATCAGCGGCCTCTTTCGAATTAAATGAAAGTTGAGTTTCTTGAAAACTATAAGGATATGCATTGAGGCTAAGTATTAAGGGGAGCATCCCCATCGATATTTTTAAAATCATAAAACTTGATTTAAGGTCTTTTCGGTGAGATTAGAAAAAAATGTTTTATCTTTTATCGTCCTAATCAATTCAAATTTACTCCACATATTGTCAAATGAAGTCGTTTTCATGCAGATAATATCAATATCGAAAACATAGGGAGATATAGTTCCTATTGGAG
>SEBM01000010.1 GCA_004296145.1 Flavobacterium sp. | reverse complement strand
TAAATCTTGTAAATTAAATTTAAATTTGGTGTTTTAAAATATGCCTAAAACTAATGAAAAAAATAGCAAGAAACGTTATGTAATTAAGAAATATAACAAATTAATAAGACAGGGAATTTTCTGTAAAAAAACAAACCAATATATAACAAAAAAAGCAGTAATCAGATCATAATAAATTTATTACTTCCTGCTTTTTAAGAATTCTGCAAATTGTTTGGTATCAAAATAAAAAGGACGAATGGCAGTAATTTTTCCGTTTTTTAAATCAAAATGTTCCGAAATTGGCATTGAAAGATTTTTTCCTGATTTCTTTGCCTTGCAGTTTATCGTAAAGTATATAATAACTTCGTTTTTGGTGGCATCGCTAAAATAAACCGGTTCTTTTTCTATTTGTAATTCAAAAAATTCAGCCGACTTTGTATACATTTTTGTCCATTCATTAAAGCCTACATATCTTCCGCCGTAAGGCAATCCTTCCGCCTGATTATAAACAGCGCCATCTTCTATCAAAGTGGCCAATGTTGTAAAATCCCTTGTTTTAAAAAGAGCTTCAAAATATTGTGCCACCACTTTATAATTATCCGTTTCAAGATTTTTTAAAATATCGGGCTGAGGCTGCGTAACTTCAGGATTCCAAAAACCGATAATTTTTGCTACCTGCCCTTTTCCGTTCAATCTGGCAAAATCACGTCCTTCCATGACAACTTTATTATTTGCATCAGAAATTTTCCAATCCCAGCTTACATAATTGTCTTTGACTACTTTTGGTCCGGACGTTAATATTGCATCAGGGAATTTTTTATAAAAATCATTGATGACCTTATTAAATGCAGCTGTCCCTTTTATCGATGCAGAAGGATCTTCAAAAGTGCTTTCTTCCAACCAAATTGTTTTTATCAGTTTTAATCTTGCATCACTGTTTTTTTCCTGCCATACTTTTTCATAAACCGTAATGGGATATAATTTATCTTTCTTTTGAGCAAGAAGATTATTGAATACAAAAAGCAAGCAAATAAAGTAGATTTTTCTCATAAGTCGTTAAATTTGATTTAGTTAAAACTCTTACTAAAAGTACAAAATCAAATTTATAAAACAGTACAAAATGGTGATATTTTGAGAATCTAACTCTACATCTAAAACTTATTTTTCATTTTCGGAATATGCTGCATGTAATTTCTAATCTACAACAGAAACTTTATCAGTAAATGTAAAAGTGGCTGTTAGTTGATTTTTCCAATCTTCAATACTTTCATCTGAAGCTCTGTCTGCTTTATCAAAATAAAAATGCTTTTGAATTTCGAAACCACAATAATTAAAAATTCCTGTATCAGAAGTTAACGCCAGCGCTTTATCCATTCCGATTGCCTCATATTCTGCATTCGATTTTCCGTGAGAATTTACAATAATAGCTTTTTTTCCTGTCAACAAGCCTTTCTGAACGCCCTGATCGTAACGGTAAGCAAAGCCGTAACTAAAAACACGGTCAATATAACCTTTCATTATGGCCGGCATTCCCGTCCACCAAATTGGGTACACAAAAATGATTCTGTCTGCCCAGGTGATAAAATCCTGTTCTGTTTGTATTTCTTCCGCCACTTTTCCCATACGCTGCCCATTCATATCATTTAAGGAAAAGACAGGATTAAAATTGATTTCGTATAAATCACGAACAACAACTTCTTCTCCGGATTCCTCAAGACTTTCAAGGATTGTTTGTTTGAAAAAATGGTTTAAACTACCTGAATTTGGATGTGCATAAATGATTAAATTTTTCATGTTTCTCAGTTTTAAAGATTAACATGACAAATGTAAAATGACAAAACCGGGTACAATTGTAAGAAAACGAAATCCGGAATTCCTTAAAACAAAAAATCCCTGATGAATGATCAGGGATTTTTTTGACAAATTCTAACTTTTAATTAGAAAGCAGTTGATACGGTTACTGATTTCCATTTTTCTAAATCAGCTTCTACTTCTTCAATTTTTGCATTTGCCATATTATAAGCATCTTCTCCTAAGAATAAGTGCAAAGGCGGATTTTTTTCATTACTGATCTGAATCAAAGCTTCAACCGCTTTTTCAGGATCTCCGGGTTGATTTCCGTTGATTTCATTTTGATGTGCAATGACAGACTGGCGAGCATCTTCGTAATCTGCAATTGGATTTTTTGGCAATCCCATAGAATCTCCGGTTAAGAAACTTGTTCTGAAATACCCCGGATAAACCAAAGTCACATTGACATCAAAAGCTTTTGCTTCGGCTCTTAAACCTTCTGTAAGACCTGCAACAGCAAATTTGGTCGAACAATAAATTCCCCAACCCGGAAAACCTCCGTGATATCCTCCAATCGAAGAAATATTAAAAATGTGTCCCGATTTTTTTGCCCTGAATTCTGGCATTGTGTTGCGAATAACATTCAATAAACCAAATACATTGATATCAAAATTTCGTCTTGATTCTTCATCAGAAAGTTCTTCAAGAGTTCCTACCTGACCGTAACCGGCATTGTTTACTACAACATCAATCGTTTTAAAATGACTGATTGTTTTAGCAACCGCATCTTTAACGCTGCTTTCTGTTACAAGATCTACTTCTAAAGGCAAAAAATGTTCAGATGTTTCGCCAACTTCTTTGATTAATGATTTTATATCTCTTGAAGTTGCGGCAACGCTATAACCGTTTGCCAATAATTTTTGAGTTAAGATTAACCCCAAACCTTTTGAGGCTCCCGTTACAAACCATACTTTTTTAGTTTCCATAATTTATTGTTGTTTTAATTACAAGGCAAAATTAGGTCAGAAGCAGAGGCTCGTGATAACGAAATTCAAACGTTTAATTACAAAAATCAAACAGTTCTGAATTGTCTTGGTGTAAGCTGAATATTTTTCTTGAAGAAATTATTAAAGTGTGTCGGTTCTTCAAATCCTAAACTATAAGCAATCTCAGAGATATTCCAGTCAGTGTGTTTTAAAAGGATTTTTGCTTCCTGCAAAAGACGTTCTGCAATCACTTCTGAAGTTGTTTTTTGAGTGGTTTCTTTTAAAGCCCTGTTTAAATGATTGACATGAATAGTTAACTGATTGGCAAAATCAGCTGCTGAACGCAGGGTAAAACGCTGTCTTGAATTCTCAATAGGAAATTGTCTTTCTAACAATTCGAGAAACAAAGAAGAAATCCTGTTTGAGGCATTTGAATGCTGATTTACCGACAAATTTGCCGGCTGCATTTTCATTGCGCTGTGAATCAATTCGAAAACAAGGTTACGCAAAACATCATATTTATAAGCATAATCAGAATTAATTTCTTCCATCATCTGCTTGTAAATCAGCTTTATTTTTTCTGTTTGTTCTTTATTTATAGCATAGATAAAATTTCCGTTTGGTTTAAAAACAGGATATTCTTTTAAATTGCCAAACTGATGAAAGAAAGCTTCGGTAAAAACGCAGAAAAAACCGGTTTGATGTTCTTCGAGTTGTTCCCAGTTATAAGGAATCTGAGGGTTAGCAAAGAACAAAACCTGCTCTTCGATCTCTACAATTTTATCAGCATAATGCACTCTGTTCTTACCAATAATCAAACTGATCTTAAAATAATCTTTTCGACTGTACGGAATAGGTTTTGCGCTGCAGCCCATAAAATCATCCAGCTCAAAAACATTAAAATGTCCGATTTCTTTTTTAAGGTTATCGGGCATAAAATTGAGTTTTGAACGGTAAAAATCTTCTATACTTTCTGTCTTTTCCATTTTGCAAAGTTACAAAATTCAAACAAACCCAATTTATTTAGCGGTACAAATATCTTGTTGAAATTTCAGGAATTTTGTTGGCGACAAATTCATATAATATTTAAAATCATGAATAAGCTGACTTTGGTCATAATAACCACAGCCGTCTACAATTTGCAGCCAGTCTGTTTTTTCAGCTTTCTGAATGTTTTCCTGTATTTGATTAACAGCTTTTAAAAAACGCTCGTATCTCGTCACTTCCTTTATAGTATAACCAAAAAACTTTTTTTGATTGAGCTGAATGTTACGTTCTGTCTGATTGGTTTGGGAGGCGATTGCTTTAATCGGATTTAAAGATTCGTTTTTAAAATCGGCCAAAAGCGTCGTAAGTGCATTTTGTTCTTTCAAATAAGGCCTGCAGAACTCTAATATAAAATCGACACGTTGTTTGTTGTCGGGAATAATTTTTAATTCTTCCCATAAATTGGCAAAACAATTTTCTGCAATTAAAACATCGGGATGAATTGGAAGTGAATGTGTTAAAAGTGCATTTCCAAAAAAACGATAGAAAGCATCTTCTTTAAAATTAGCCACCAGAATTTCTGAATTTGGTTCTAATGTATAATCAAAAGCTTGTTTTATTGGTCCTAAAACAAGACATTTTTCAGCTTCTAAAATAGTATTGTTTTGTGATTTTAAATATCCTTTTGTCCCGAAATTAAAAACCAGAATGGTCTGAAAACTGGGCAATAAGGTTTTTGTGATGGCAGTGTCTGTTTTATTTTCAGCAAAATAAAAATGAGAAAAAACAGATTCAAATTCTGAAGGAACAGCAATTCTGTAATTGTTATTTTCTTCAGAATTTTTCATCCTATTTTTTTATAAAATTAATTATTTTGAAACAAATTCTGCTTCAAACAATTCCGTCAGATGCTTAATAATCTTAGCTTTTACTTCTTCTTCGTCTACTTTTTCTACGCCAAGTTCAACGTTTAGAGAAGTAACGCCTTTTCCGCGAATTCCACACGGAATAATATTATCAAAATAACCTAAATCTACATTTACATTTAAGGCAAATCCGTGCATGGTAACCCAGCGCGAGGCACGTACGCCCAAAGCACAAATTTTTCGTGCAAACGGAGTTCCAACATCTAACCAGACACCGGTTTCTCCATCGCTTCGACCGCATTTTAAACCATATTCTGCCAGAGTTAGAATAATTGATTCTTCCAGAAAACGCAAATATTTATGAATGTCGGTAAAGAAGTTTTCTAAATCCAAAATCGGATAACCAACAATTTGTCCGGGTCCGTGGTACGTGATATCTCCGCCACGATTGATTTTATAAAAAGTTGCTCCTTTGGCTTCTAACTGCCTTTCGTTTAACAGCAGGTTTTCAAGATCGCCGCTTTTTCCCAAAGTGTACACATGCGGATGTTCTACAAAAAGCAAATAATTTGGAGTTGGTAAATCGAGTTCTTCTCTTCTGTTTTTTATTTTTAAATCGACAATATCCTTAAAAAGTTCTTCCTGATATTCCCAGGTCGATTTGTAATCTTTACTTCCTAAATCCTGAAGTTGAATTTTTTTATTCATTATAATTATTTTTCAAACTCAACATCAAAGTTAAGTTTGTCGGGATTCTCCATATAATCCGTAAAAGGGTATTGAATTGTAATTGTTTTTCTATCCTCGCTAAACAAAGCATTTGGATTAGAAACTTTTTTGATTTTTTTCGGAAAATGATATTTTATCACATAATTTGATGATGCAAAAATCATTTTAGACATATCCGGAGCTGTATCTTTCGCCTTTTCAGCTACTTTTTGCTGGTCTATTACTGCTGTTCTGGTAAATTTCTTTCCGTTATAAGTATAACTCAATTTACTATTGTTATTACCAAAATTACCTCCAAAAGGAGATGATGCGCCACCACTTTCTAACTTTTGAAAAGTGCTTAACGTTTGCAGTACATCCTGTAATTCGTTTACATTTTTAAAGTCTGTAGAAAGATTCATTACAAATTCTTTTTTTTCAGCACTCATTTTGGTGTGCACTACAAAGTTTTCTATTTTTTTGAGTTCTTGTTGAGATTCCGGAGAAAGTTTAGCAATACTGTCTTTTTTCTGTTCAAATAATTGTTTGAAGGTAAAAGTAGAATCAATGTCTTTTTTGGCAGCAGTTCCCATTTGATTACCAATTTGATCGCCTGCCATTGCCATTAAAGAAGAACCGTCCATATCTACAGAAAATTTTCCGGTTCCGTTATCGTTGATGTAAATATTTTCAGTGAAAGTGCAGCTTGTAAGCGTTGCTATTAAAAATGAAAAACAAAGTAATTTATATAATTTCATCGTAGTGTAATTTTTATCAAATATACGAAGAGTATTTTGATATATCTCATTAAGAATTTCTTTGAAAAAGACTTCCTATTTTTTTTAAAAACACATTTTTATTAAAACTTTCATCAAACACAAAACAAACTTAACATATTAAAAATAAACAAGTTAAATAAAAAAATCATACTTTTATATCTCTTTTATGCCGATCTGACTATTTGTTGTTTTCAAAATTGCTTTTTCTAACTTAAAAATATCAATTATGAATACTTCGCTAAAAATTAGACTTTTCTTCAAGAGCATTTCTGTACTGTTTTTTCTAAGTTTCTATATGCATTTAAATGCACAAACACGTGATTCCCTCGCTAAGAATCCTGCTCTTTTTTTGAATTTAGCCTCAAAAACATTAAAATGGACAGAGCCTGCAGAGCCAATTCAAATTGCCGGACCAATTTATTTTGTTGGAACAAAAGGACTTGGTTCGTATCTGATTTCAACTAATGCAGGTCTTATTTTGTTATACACCGGAATGCCAGGTTCAGGTCCAATGATTGAATCTTCCATAAAAAAACTAGGATTTAATCCTTCTGATATTAAATACATATTATCTGGCCACGCACATAGCGATCATGTTGGTGGACATGCCTATATCAAAAAAATATCGGGCGCTAAAATTGCAATAATGGCAAAAGAAAAAGAACTTTTGGAAAGTGGCGGCAAAACCGATTTTCATTACGGAAAAGTACCTGAATTCTGGTTTGATCCTGTCAAAGCCGATCAGATTCTGTATAATGGGGATATTATAAAATTAGGTAAAACAAACATGACCGCTTACTACACGCCCGGACACACAAAAGGAGATACTACATGGGTTACGGATATCATCGTAGACGGACAAAAATACAATGTTGTCTTTCCTGACGGAACCAGCATCAATCCGGGTTACAAACTTATAAAAAACCCTTCTTACCCCGGCATCGAAAAAAATTATCGAAATACACTGAATAAACTTGAAACGCTGAAACCAGATATCTGGCTTTCCTGTCATACCGATTTTTTTGATTTTGAAAATAAAAAAATCCGCGCCGAAACCGAAGGATATAAAGCCTGGATTGATCCTGAAGGATATAAAAAAAGAATTGCGGGCGAACATATTAAGTTTGAAAATGAAATTAAAACCGAATTAGGTGATAAAAAACATTAAATGTTTAATTATTTAAAATCAATTGTTATGAACTGGTATAAAATTTCTTTCGTTTTAATATTGCTTTTTACCATAAGCTGTAAAAAAAATCAGGACAATAAAACCGATTTAAAAACATCGGTTGACACAACAGTTGTTCAAACTGCCAAAGAAGCTTATTTGTACGGACTTCCAATGGTTTTGATGGACATTACACGCAGACAAATGACACATCCCGATGTAGGCGAAATGTATGCACCTATCAATCAGTTTAGACATAATACTGATTTTCCTGATGCCAGTTTTAAAAATGTTGTTCGTCCAAATGCAGACACTTATTATTCTATTGCATGGCTTGATTTATCAACAGAGCCACTAATTTTATCTCTTCCAGACACACATGGGCGCTATTATATGATGCCTTTGATGGATGCGTATTCTAATGTTTTTTCGTCTCCCGGAACCAGAACTACAGGAAATAAAGCCATTAACCTTTTTATTAACGGTCCGGATTGGAAAGGCAAAACTCCGGAAAATACAAAACAAATTCAGTCACCCACAAATACGGTTTGGATTATTGGCAGAACACAGGTTAATAGTAAAGAAGACGGGATCAAAAATGTTGCGCCTTTACAAAAACAATATAAAATTATTCCGTTAAGTGCCTGGGAAAAGAAACCGAATGCAGGAATTAAAAAAGCAGCTCCATTTACAATGCCAAAAGGAGATCCGAATCAATTAGTTAAAAAAATGCCGATTGAAGAATATTTTAATCTCGTGAATGATTTACTTGCTAAAAATCCTCCCCCTGCAAGTGATCAAAAAACGTTAGAAAAATTTTCTTCTATTGGAGTTGGAGCCGGTAAGAAGTTTGATTTAAATTCTTTTTCACCGGAAATAAAAGCAATAATAAATGACATTACCAATCAGATTTTTAAAAGTTTTGATAATGCAAAGTCAGATAAAAAAGATTTAGTAAACGGATGGAATGTCGGCTATAAAGTAATTGGCACTTACGGTACAGATTATACCAGCAGAGCTGCTACATCGTATTTTGGCCTTGGCGCTAATCTGCGCGAAGACGCCATTTATCCTTCTACATATTTTGACGGCGACGGCAGACAATTAAATGGAGCAAATAAATATGTTCTTCACTTTGAAAAAGGAAAAACACCGCCGGCTAATGCTTTTTGGTCTTTAACAATGTATAATCCTGAAGGATATTTTGTTGATAACAACGTCAATCGATATACGTTGGGAGACCGAAGTAATTTAAAATCCAATGCCGATGGATCGATCGATATTTATATTCAAAAAAATGCTCCCGAAAAAGGTAAAGAGACCAATTGGCTTCCATCACCAAGTAGCGATTTTAATTTATTAATGAGGGTTTATTGGCCAAAAAAGGAAATGCTTGATGGAAACTGGAAGCCGCCGGGAATAAAAAAGGTTTAAACTAATTTTTATTCTAAAACTACTTCAAGATTCCCAGTTTCAGGATTTAGCTGGCAATCAAAAATTTGAAAAGCCAATTGAAGTGATTGTTTATCATCGCTGATGATTGCTTTTGGGTTTGAAACTGATTTTATTTTTCTCGGAAAATAATACTGTAAAGTCAGTGTGTGCAAAAAGTTGGATCCGACATTTTTCTTTTTAAAATTTTCAATTCGTTTTTGCTCTTTTTTTAGTTGTTCCTGATCCGTGATTTTGACAATTCTTTTGAATGTTTTACCGTCAAAAGAAAAACTGACATCATAATAATATTCTTCTGCGCTTAATGCATAATTGTGTTTAAGATCAGCAGCATATGCAGCCGTTTTGTATAAATCTGCAATAACTTCTGCTTTATTAAAATCCTGTGTAAAGGTACTTTTGTATTCTTTTTCGAATGAACTTTCTTTTGTATAAACCCTGACATCTTTATATTTATTAAACATAGCTTTTTCTGTCGAAGGAAGTTTTGAGAAATTTTCTGCGTACTTGATTATATAATCATTAAAAACATAAGTAGTGTCTTTAAAAATTTCTTCGTTTGAATAACTTCCGCCGGTTAATTGCAAATAACTGTTTTCATCCCGGATGGAACTGACATCAATAATTCCGCTTCCGTCTGGATTTAGATGAATTGTTTCTGTAATTTGACAGCTGGTTATAATAATGAAAGATAAAAAAGCGAACAGTTTTTTCATTTTTTCTGAAAGGTTCTGAGGTTCTGAGTTGCTAATATACTGAGTTTTTAAGTTATTACGAGTAACGAAGTAATCTCATTTCGGTTATATTTTTTTATTTCTATGAAGTTTACTTTACTAATGTGATTCTTGCTTCTCGCATGACAAAACATTCCAACTAAAACACCTTCTGAAAACAAAAATTTCTAATCCAGCCCCGATAGAAGCGGAAATCCTTTTGCTTTTTTCTTAAAAAGCAAAAGATTGAAGTGGATAGCGGGACAAAACGTCATTGAAATACAATAAATTGCTGCTGCAAAAAATCTAAAACCTGCATTCTAAAATCTACATTCTTTTCTTTATCTTTGCACACTTAAAAAAACAGTATATAATGGCCTTATCAGAACAAGAAATCATTAGAAGAGAAAAACTTCAGAACTTACGCAACTTGGGAATAAATCCTTATCCCGCTAATCTTTTTCCTGTAAATCATACTTCGAAGCAAATAAAGGAGTCTTTTGAAGAGGGTAAGAAGGTGATTGTTGCAGGACGTTTGATGAGTGTTCGTGATCAGGGAAAAGCTTGTTTTGCTGAATTGCAGGACAGCGAAGGACGTATTCAATTGTACGTGAATCGTGATGTTTTGTGTGAAGGTGATGACAAAACTTTATACAACCAAGTATTCAAAAAATTAACCGATTTAGGAGATTTTATTGGTATTGAAGGTGAATTGTTTACAACTCAGGTTGGTGCAAAATGTATTCGTGTGAGCGGATTTACTTTTTTGAGTAAAACATTACGTCCTTTACCTTTACCAAAAGTAGATGAAGAAGGAAATATTCACGATGCTTTTAACGATGCTGAATTGCGTTACAGAATGCGTTATGTAGATTTAACGGTTAATCAACACGTTAAAGAAACTTTTATTAAACGTACAAAGTTGTTTACTTCAATGCGTGGCTATTTTAACGATGCCGGATATTTAGAGGTTGACACTCCTGTTTTACAATCTATTCCTGGTGGAGCTGCGGCGCGTCCGTTTATTACACATCATAATTCGCTTGATATTCCGCTTTACATGCGTATTGCGAATGAATTATATTTAAAAAGATTAATTGTTGGTGGATTTGAAGGTGTTTATGAGTTCTCAAGAAACTTCCGTAATGAAGGAATGGACAGAACGCATAATCCTGAATTTACCGCAATGGAAATATATGTAGCCTACAAAGACTACAACTGGATGATGGAATTTGCTGAAGGTTTGCTTGAGCATTGTGCGATTGCCGTAAACGGAACTAGCGAAGTTACTTTTGGCGAACACACAATCAACTTTAAAGCGCCTTATGCACGCGTTACAATGACAGATTCTATTAAACATTTTACTGGTTTTGACATTTCCGGAAAAACGGAAGAAGAATTGTTTGAAGCTGCCAGAGGAATGGGAATTGATGTTGACAACACAATGGGTAAAGGAAAATTGATTGATGAAATTTTTGGAGCTAAATGTGAAGGAAATTATATTCAGCCAACTTTTATTACTGATTATCCAAAAGAAATGTCGCCACTTTGTAAAGAGCACCGTGATAATCCGGAACTTACAGAACGTTTTGAATTAATGGTTTGTGGTAAAGAAATTGCAAATGCTTATTCTGAATTGAATGATCCAATTGATCAAAGAGAGCGTTTTGAAGATCAAATGCGTCTGGCTGCAAAAGGTGATGATGAAGCAAACGGGATTATCGATGAAGATTTCTTAAGAGCGCTTGAATACGGTATGCCGCCAACTTCTGGAATGGGAATTGGAATGGATCGTTTGATTATGTATTTGACAAACAATGCTTCTATTCAGGAAGTTTTATTGTTCCCGCAAATGCGTCCGGAGAAAAAACTAGCTCAGGTTGAACTTTCTGATGAAGAGAAATTTATCGTAGATTTATTGAAAGGAAATGATAATAAAATGGATCTTCAGCAACTAAAAATTACGGCTAATTTGAGCGGTAAAAAATGGGACGCTTCTATGAAAAACTTATCTAAACATGGCTTGACTAAAGTTGCTGTTGAAGGTGAGTTTAAGTTTGTGGAATTGGTGGAATAAAAGATAAAATTTCAAAATTGAATTTATATTCAAACCCGACAGGTTTTAAAAACCTGTCGGGTTTTTTATTTAAAAACGAATATCCTTTCCGTTTTCTTACTATCAATATTTAAAACCTAAGCACTTACTTTTAGGAGTAACAAATTTCCAAATTTCTACAGCAACGAACAAACCTTATACTCAAACAACTGAAAAACAATAGTTTAAATTCCTAAAAACATTCTACAATAAAATATTTTCAGAAGTACTTAAATGACATAAAAAAACAAAACAAAATTCGTTTACTATTGAACATACAATTGATTCTATTTTACTTTTTTTTGGCAAACAAATTACTACATTTGAAAAAAAATTAGACGTACTATAAAATATGATTTTTTTAATTCAAAACCTATTCAATTAACACTTTTCAACCAATACTCTAAATGAAAATTAGAAAAATCGCTCCCAACGAAGATTTAGAAACAACAATTAACAAAAAAAGAAATCGTTACAAATTTGCTATCATCGGTGTTATCTTTCTCGGTGCTGCATCTTTTGTTGGATTTAAATATTTTAAACATGAACCAAAAGCTATTTGTTTAGATTCTGATACCAAAATCTATGACACTTACAAAGAAGCAGTTGTACTTATCAAGCATAGATATGGCTATTTTGCCAAAATTAATGGAAAAGAATTTCAACTGAATGTTGAGGACGCAAAGGAAGAAACAATTTACGGAACTGGCTTTTTTGTAGATACAAACGGAGAAATGATAACTAATAGACATGTCTTACAGCCATGGAATTCATCAGAAGAAGAGAGCGAAAAAGTAAATATTACTTTACAAAATCTACGAATGAAGATTGCTTCTATACTTACTAAAGATGTTTCTGAAGATGAGTATGAAAGTTTTATTGACAGAAACTGGTCACATGCTTCGGTGTCTTATGATGAAGGCGAAGGAGAGGGAGATTATGAGGAATCAGGCGAAGAAACCAGTGAGCCAGCGGGTGAAGAATTTGTTAGTTCTAATGAGACAGAAACAGAAACTGATACATCAAAAACATCAACTGATCTGGCAGCATCTATTCCGGTAAAAGAATATGTTTCTATAGAAAATATTGAAGTATATATAAAAACCATAGACGTTGAAGTAGCCCTTCATAATTCTAATGATGAATGGATTAATTGTGAGATTAAAAAACTTTCAGAAGATACTAATGTTGATTTAGGCGTTTTACAGCTAGCGGATCATAAAACTCCGCAAACTGTTACCAATATCATAAGTCTTGATAATACTGTTGAAAATGATTCTTCTCTGGTTCCCGGCCAAAAAGCGATAATGGTGGGCTATCCGCTGGGAATGGATTTGGCTCAGACAAATTCAGGCATAAAAGTGCAGCTTTATAACGGTCAGATAAGTAAAGAATCTGATGGAAATAAAATTCAATACAGTATAACTTCTACACATGGTGCCAGTGGTGCACCGGTTTTTAATGAATGTGGTCAGCTGATTGCGGTTAATTTCAGTGGTGTCGATCAGGTTCAGGGTATCAATTTTGGAATTGTAGCCAAGCATATTCAATCACTGTAATTTGAGAAATTCAAAAAATAGAGAGTTTTAAAACTAATCGTTTTTTACATTTCAAAATAAAAATAAAAAATCGCAATTATTAATTATGAATAAATTTTTTAGTATTTGTGCACTGCTGTTCTGTGGTGCCGTTTTTTCACAGATTCCAACTCTGGATGTTGAAAACCAGAAAAAAAATCCAGTAACCTTGCAGGATGTAGAAATTGAAACCAAAATTTTAGGAAATCTTGCAACAACAACAGCAACTTATTTATTTCATAACTATAGTGACCGAACTCTGGAAGGAAATTTTACGCTTCCATTGCCAGAAGGAGTAACTATAAGCGGTTATGCCTTAGATATTAACGGGAGTTTAAGAGAAGCAGTTCCTGTTCCAAAAGAACGAGCAAAAGAAGTATTTGAAAGTATTGAAAAGAGAAATGTAGATCCTGGTATTATTGAAAAAGTAAGCGGAAATAATTTTAGAATTAGAATTTTTCCGATTCTGGCTCAAGATGTCAGAATGATTCAGATTACATATAATCAGGAATTAAAAAATTCGGCTACTGATTATCAGTATTTTTTAAATTTTGCAAATGCAGTTAATATCCCGAAATTTCATCTGAAGGTATTCGTTAATGAAAGTCTGGCAACTCCTAAAATTACGGAGAATCCAGATGGAAGTTTTGCTTTTCAGAAAAAAGGAAATCAATGGGTTGCTGAAATTTATAAAAGAAATTTTACGCCAAATGAAAGTCTTAAAATAAGTCTTCCAAAAGTAAACGAGTCTTCGAGTGTGATGCTTCAAAAAGCTTCTGACGACAAATCTTATTTTGCTGCAGGTGTTTCGATGGATTTCCCTGTAAAGGAAAAAGCAAAATCTCAAAGAATTGCTCTTATCTGGGATAATTCATTCAGCGGATCAAAGAGAGATCATCAAAAAGAACTAGACTTTCTTACTGCTTATTTTTTAGATAACAAAGATGTTGCAGTCTCTTTTGTTCTTTTAAATAATGTTCTCGAAAAAACAGAAGAATTTACTGTTTCAGGAGGAAACTGGAATGCATTAAAAGACAGAATTCTTAATCTGAAATATGATGGCGGAACTGATTTCAGTGCTTTAAAAGAAATTTCGCAAACAGACGAATATCTTTTATTTTCTGACGGAATTTCAAATTTTGGTGATTTAACTTTAAAATTCAACAAACCGGTCAACACTATAACTTGCACACCAACTTCAGATTTCAATCTGCTTAAACTTTTAGCATCACAATCAGGAGGGAATTTTATCAATCTTAACGAATTAGATACGCAATCTGCCTTAAAAACCTATAAAAGACTTCCTATTATCTTTTTAGGTTTCAAAGAAACCAATACTCTTAAGGAGTTGTTTCCAAATGTTGGAACTGCAGTAAACGAGCCAGTTAACATCTTTGGAATTTCATCTTCAAATTTGAGCAAACTTACTGCTGTTTTTTCAGTAGGAAATAAAAAATTTGAAGTACCTGTAGATTTCAATAATGCTGTACAAGTAGATAATTGGCCTCTTGCGAAATTTTGGGCACAACGAAAAATCAATGATCTTGAGCTTAATTCAACACAAAACAGCGATGAAATCAGAAATCTGAGCGAGCAGTTTGGTGTAGTAAGCAAGAATACAAGTCTTATCGTATTAGATGATGTTAATGATTATGTACGTTTTGGCATCACGCCTCCAGAGGAATTATTATCACAATACAACAAAATTGTTTCGCAAAATAAAAAACAAATTTTAGAGCAAAGAAAAAATCTTCTGTCCAAAGCCTTTGATAAAACACGAGAACTGTCAACCTGGTGGAATAGTGAATTTAAGCCTTCAGCAAAAAAAGAATATCCAACAATTAGCAAGCAGTCGAAAAGAGAATCATCGTCAGCAGCAGCTGACGAAGTTGCAAATGAAAGCTACGTGGGTAACGATAAAAAATCTACAGGTAAAATAACCTTAGTAGAGGTCGAAAGCAATCAGGAGTATATGAAAGATTTTCAATCTTTACAGTCACCTGAATTGATTTACCAGAAATATCTTGAAAATCGTCCAAAGTATGAAAAACAAGTAACCTATTATTTTGATGTCTCTAAACTGCTATTCAAAAAAGGCGACAAAGTTCTTTCTCTAAAAGTTTTAAGCACATTAGCAGAACTTGATTTGGAAAATGAAGAATTATACAAGACGATTTCTTATTTATTGAAGCAGCGAGGTAATTATGAAAAAGAATTATGGATTACCCAAAAGATTATGGAATGGAGACCATTTGATGCTCAAAGTCACAGAGATTATGCATTAGCGTTGGTTGACAACAAAAAACCTCAGGAAGCTCTTAATGTGTATAAATCTATGCTTTATCAGGAATATACGGATGAGATTTCTGTGAGAGACAACGGTATTGAAGAGATTTTGATTATGGAAATCAATAATATTCTGAGCCAAAACAAAAATGTTGATGCAAGCAAAGTAGATGATCGTCTAAAAGCAAATCTTCCGGTAGATATCCGCATTGTTATTAACTGGAATAAAGACAATACCGATATCGATCTTTGGGTTACTGATCCAAGAGGAGAAGATTGTTCTTATTCACATAAATCTACAGAAATTGGAGGAAGATTAAGTAACGATTTTACTCAGGGTTTTGGTCCTGAACAGTTTTTACTTAAAAAAGCAATTAAAGGAAAATATAAAATCAAAACTAATTTTTTTGGTGAGAGACAAAACATTCTTTCCGGTCCAACGACCGTAATGGCAGAAGTGTTCCTCCACTATTCTGATGGTACACAAGAGCGAAAAATTGCTGTTTTCCAAAGTCAAAAAGAAAACAAGCGCGAAAGCGACAGTAAAATTCTAATTGGAGAATTTGAATTTTAGAAATTAGAAAGTTCATTAATATTCAAACCCGACAGGTTTTAAAAACCTGTCGGGTTTCGTTTTTAAAAAGAATACTTCTCCATTTTCTTATCGTAGATATCCAAAGCTTTTGTGGTTTCTTTTGGAACTTCTCCTTTCCACATTTCTTCGACAGAAGGATTTGATGGATATTTTCCGTTTTTTATTTTTACTAAATGATACACTCCATTGCTTTTCATTAAGAGATTATAAAATTTTTCAGTTGCTGAAGTTGTTACAAGAATCGGAAAATCGGTTACAGTGAATTTATTGATTAAACTTCCGTCGTTATTCAAAATATATCCGGAGCAACCTCCGCTTCCGCAGAAATAGGAATTAGAGAAACCAATAAAATATTCATTTTTTTTGTCGTTGTTCAAATCGAAAGCTTCGTAATAGAAAAAACGATCTTCTTTTTTCATTGCCGTTAAATCGTTCTTTAATAAAACTTGCAGTTGTTTTCTAATTAATTCTACTGCTTTATCATCTTTTGTGGAAACTTCACTTAAATCTGCTGTTCCTCCCAATGTTTTAGACAAAGTGTCCTGAACAATTGTTTTGATAATGTTTTTTGATTCGTTTTTATTTTGACAGGAACATAATGCCAGAATACTTATGGCTATTATTATTTTGCTTTTCATGATTTCGTTTTTAATTTGTAACTTAAATTTACAGATAATAAAAACTAAAAGCCAGCTTTTTCTACACCAATAACGCCGCTTTATTTTCAATATCATTTTCAGACAGCAGCGATTTGATATTATTATAAGTCACCAAAGCAATTTGCGTAAGCGCTTCATTAGTAAAAAATGCCTGATGTGCCGTTACCAAAACATTCGGAAAACTCATTAATCGCTGAATATTATCGTCCTGAATAATATCTGCAGAAAGATCTCTGAAAAACAATTTCTCTTCCTGTTCGTAAACATCAATTCCCAAATAACCAATTTTTCCTTCTTTCAAACCTTCTATAACTGCTGACGTTTCAATTAATGCGCCACGGCTGGTGTTGATTATCATAACATTTTCTTTCATAAAAGAAATCGACGTTGTATTGATAACATGTTTGGTCTGATCATTTAAAGGACAATGAAGTGAAATAATGTCACTCGATTTAAAAATATCTTCTAAACCAACAAAAGAAACTCCGTCTTTTATCATTTCGTCATTTTCAACAATGTCATACGCCAGGACTTTGCAACCAAAACCTAATGCAATTTTAGCGAAAGCTTTACCAATATTTCCGGTTCCGATAATTCCGATCGTTTTTCCGAATAAATCAAAACCTAATAATCCGTTTAAGGCGAAATTTTGTTCGCGAACTCTGTTATACGCTTTATGTGTTTTTCTGTTTAAGGTCAAAATCATTGCCATGGCATGTTCTGCGACAGCTTGCGGAGAATAAGCCGGAACACGACAGACATTTATATTGTATTTTTTTGCCGCTTCTAGATCGACATTATTAAAACCTGCACAACGCAAGGCAATAATTTTTACGTTTTTTTCTGCTAATTGTTTTATCACCGCTTCATTGACAATATCATTGACAAAAACACAAACAATGGCACAATCCTGAATCAAAGTTACAGTCTGGGGGTTGAGTTGTGTTTCGAAAAAGTCTAATTCAAAATCAAACTCATTGTATTTATTAAAGAATGTCTTATCGTAAGGCTGTGTCGAAAAAAAGGCAATTTTGGCAGAAACTGAAGTAGAATTCATAAATAAATATTTTATATGGATTTGATTCTATATTTTAGAATCTCTGGTAACTCTAATTTAATTATTTTTTATTTACGATCGAATTCTTTTGACATTTCAGGCAATTTTTCTTTCGTCATTTTTACAATAACACGATGCATCCAAATTAAACAAGTCAGCGATAATACAAGAATAAAAAACCATGAACTTGTCCAGAATCCGGTGAAAGACAATAAATAACCAAAAATAATAGGCCCGAAGAAACCGCCTAAACCGCCCAGGAGTCCGACCATTCCGCCAATTACACCCACTTCATTAGGAAAATAATCCGGAATATGTTTGAATACTGCAGCGGAGCCAATTCCCCACGAAATTCCAATTAAAATAACGAGAACCAAATACACCCACATATTAGCTTCAAAGTGAATTTGTGTAATTCCTTCTGCCAGTAATTCTTTTTTCTGCACTTTTTGATTTTCGGCCACAACAACTTCCTGCCATGTTTTTTTGGAAGGGAAAAATTTACTGTGAACTGCATTTTCGTCTTTCTGACTTATTGCATATTCTTTGTCTTCAATGGTGATTTTATCAGGAGCCACTTTGGTGACTGTTCCGGCTTTACCTGCCAATAAACCACTGCCGGAAGTGGTAATGTCCATTTTTGGAAATAATAACAAAAAGCTAAGGATAACAGAAGAACTCAAAACCCAGTACATTACTTTTCTCGCACCGAATTTATCCGACAAAAAACCTCCAAATGCACGAACCACTCCAGCCGGAAGACTAAAACAAGAGGTAAATATTCCGCCTAAAATTAAAGTCGTATGATATACATTCATAAAATTTGGCAACAGCCATTGTGAAAAGGTTACAAATGATCCGAATACCAGAAAATAATAGGTTCCAAAACGCCAGACACGAACACTTTTTAGAGGTTGCAGCAATTGATTTACTGATTTTGACTGTGCTTCGACTTTCTTATTTTTAGCAAAAATCAAAAATACGATTCCCATCAAAAGCAAAGCCGAACCGTAAATAACAGGAATCCATTTCCATCCGTTTAGAGGATCGCTTTCTGAAAATTTACTCAGTAATGATGGCGCTAAAAAAGGTGTTATTGAGGCACCTGCAGTTCCCATTCCGAAGATTCCCAAAGCCCTTCCCTGCCACTCTTTTGGATACCAGACAGAAGTCGAAGCCACGCCAACTGCAAAACTGGTACCAACCATTCCAAACAAAAAACTTAAAATAGCAAAGACTGTAAATGAAGTGGCAAAAGGCAATAAAAATAAAGGTATTGAAGCTAAAATCAATAAAGCAGAATGTACAATCCTTCCTCCGAATTTGTCTGTTAAAATTCCCATTGGCAATCTCATAATTGAACCTGTAAGAACCGGAATTCCTAAAAGCCATCCAATCTGAACTACATTCCAGTCAAAAATTTCTTTGTCGACCAGAAAAGTCACTAAAACTCCGTTGAGTGTCCAGCACGCAAAACAAATTGCAAAAGCCAGCGTATTTAAAAAGAGAATCCGATGCGATTGGGAAAGATTTGCCATAGTAACTAGTATTAAATTATGTTTTAGAAAATCTATTACTGAATGTCAGGAAACCATTAATTATCTTACAAGGAATAAGAATAATATTGTATAAAGTTAAAAAAATAATTAATTAAAATACTCACAATTAAATATTTACAATTATTAAAGTCAAATTTAAGCTTCATTTTTCCATTCCTTTTATTCTTACATACCAAACGCATTTTATTTTGCGTTGTAGTAAGAACATAAACATTAGAGATTGTATCTCAATTTGTTAAATAATTTACAATTCCTGTTATTGAATTAAACCTAATGAATTTCAAAAAGTCTAATCGACATAACCTTTAAAAAACAAATCATGAAAAAATTATTTATCGCAGCTATGCTATTTGTTGGAGTAGCAAGTTTTGCACAAGACATGGATCAAAAACCGGCACGCGAACCAAGAGAAAAAATGACTCCGGAACAACGTAGCGAAAAACAATTGCAAAAATTAACTACCGAATTGAGTTTAGATGCGAATCAGCAAGCTCAGGTAAAACAACTTTTAGCAGAAAGAAGTGCTAAGGCAGAAAAATTCAGAGAAGCAAGAAAAGCAAATAAAGACAGTAACGTAAAACCAACTGCTGAAGAAAAAGCGGCTTTTAAAAAACAAATGGAAGATGAAGTTGCTTCTAATGATGCTAAAATGAAATCAATCTTAAAAGAAGACCAGTACACAAAATGGAAAACGCTACAGGCAGAAAAAAAAGACAAGATCAAAGATAAAATGAAAGAACGCAGAGAGAATCAATAAATTAAAGAGGCTATTAAGCCTCTTTTTTATTTTCAGCCTTATTATATTTTTCTTAATAGTTTGTGTTAAATAAAAGACAAATCTCATAATCCCATTAAACTTACTAAACCTATTGAAGTCTAATTGCTGTAAACCTTTTAAAAATAAACAAAATGAAAAAAATATTTATCGCAGCTTTATTGTTCGTTGGAATGGTAAGTTTTGCACAAGACGTTAATCAGAAACCGGCGCAGGATCAAAAAGAAAAATTAACTCCGGAGCAACGAAATGAAAAGCATTTACAAAAGCTAACTTCTGAATTGAATCTGGATAAAAAGCAACAAGAACAATTCAAACAGCTTATCGCTGAAAAAAGCGCTAAAGCAGAAAAATTTAGAGATGCCAGAAAAGACAGTAAATCAAAACCTACTGCTGAAGAAAAAGAAGCTTTTAAAAAACAAATGAAAGCTGAAAAAGAAGCAAACGATGCAAAAGTAAAAGCTATTTTGAATGCTGATCAATATGCAAAATGGACAGCGCTGAAAAAAGATCACAAAGATCATAAAGGAAAAGATCACCATAGAGGAGATTCTAAAACCTCACAAGAACGTGATGCCGAACATTTGCAGAAATTAACAACAGATCTGAACTTAAATGCAGATCAGCAAAAAAAGGTTAGTGAACTTTTATCTGACAAAAGTACAAAAATGGCAATGCTTAAAAAAAGCAGAGGAGACAAACAACCAACTGACGCTGAAAAAGATGCCATGAAAAAACAGATGAAAGAAGATCATAAAGCCTATGATGCAAAAATGAAATCTATTGTAAATGCGGATCAGTATAAAAAATGGACTGAAATTAAAAAAGAGCATAAAGACAAGATGAAAG
>SEBM01001013.1 GCA_004296145.1 Flavobacterium sp. | reverse complement strand
ATTTAAAATCTTCTACATCTTGTAATGCCGAAAGGGCTTGCTCAATTGTTTCTTTGCTAAACGTTGCCGTAAAGCGATATTTTTCTACGGCAGTATTGGTAAACTTTATTTCCACATTATACCATTTTTCGAAAATGTCTTTTATTTCATCAAAATCCTGGTCGTAGATTTCGATGCGGTTTTTAGTCCAGGCAGTTTCTACAATCGTACTGTCTTTGATTAGCGTGTAATGATTAATTGCAATTTCCGGACGCGACAGAGAAGGTTTTGCCAGTTTCGATTTTTTAGGCTCATTTATGTTTTTGTAAAAAGTAACCTTTTGACTCGGCTTCAAAGTAATTATTCCACCTTTTCCACCTACAGCCTCCATTGTGATTAATCCACGAATCAAAGTTGCCTCAGATGTAATTTCATCAGGATAAGCCTTCACATTAAAAGCTGTGCCCAACACATCAATGTTAAAATCATTTGTATGCACTTTAAAGGGAACATCTTTGCAATGAACCACATCAAAAAAAGCTTCGCCGATTAAATTAACTTCCCTTGTTTTTTTATTGAAACCTTTGATTATTGATAATGAACTTTTTGCGTTTAATAAAACTGATGTTCCATCCTGAAGCCGAATTTTTTTACGTTCTCCACTTTTGGTTGCCCAGGTAAATACCTCTTGAACTGGCTCATTTTTTTTGAAGTTGTTGTAGCTTAAATAAAGTAGAAAGGAGCCAATAACCACAACTATAGCTGCCGCAATTTTTAACCATAAAAAGCGATTCGTCTTTAAAACTTTTATCCCCTTTGGAGAGAACTGATTCTTAAAATCATTTACCTGATGATTTAACTGCCGCTTATTTCCACTTAATATTACATATAACTTTTGTGCTTCTGCAATTACAACTGCTTGCTCGGGATGAGCGTTTATGTATTTTTCCCAATACTCAATGCATAACTTGTCTGTTCCAGCACAATATTTCTGAAACGTACTATCAACAAGAAAGTCTTCTGCATTGAATTCACTTCTATCAACCATTCTAATTCACCTTTTATATAT
>SEBM01000307.1 GCA_004296145.1 Flavobacterium sp. | reverse complement strand
ATATTTTTCTTTTTAAAATAAATTTAACAGGAAAATTATGATTTTAATTAATAATATTTATCTTTGAATTAATACTGTTTTCCAAAAACCAGTTTATCCTTTGATGTAAATGATCAGGATGTTTATGTAAACATTTTAATCCTAACAATTTATCAAAGTTAATTGGTATCCTTTATGAGAAAAAAGTACTTGATTTTTTTTATTTTATTTCCTTTTAGTATTGCTTTTGCACAACAGGAAACTACTGTTTCCGGTTTTGTTATTGATGCAAAATCACAAAACCCAATCGCAAATGTAGTGGTCAGTCTTCAGAATTCTTCTGTGACCCAGCTTACCAAAACAAACGGGAAATTTGAGATTCGTTCTACTTTCAAAGGACAACAATTGCTTTTACTGCACAGTCAGGGATATAAAGATTTGCTTTTAAAAGTGAATTTAAATGCAAACATCAATCTTGGAGTTTTAGAATTAGAAGATAATTTTTCAGACGAAACCCCTGGTACTTTAATTTCATTATTAGAAAGTGATCTGACAGACGATAATAGCTCTTCTGAAATGACTTCCGGTCTTTTGCAATCTTCAAAGGATGCCTTTTTTCAGGCTTCTGCTTTTAGTTGGGGACAAGCCAGATTTAAAGTGCGTGGTTTGGACAGCGAGAACAGCACCATGATGCTCAACGGAATGCAGATGAATAAAATTTATGACGGACGGCCACAATGGGGAAATTGGGGAGGATTAAACGATGTACTTAAAAATCAGGAATTTTCAGTTGGCGCTGCTGCTTCAGATTATACTTTTGGAGGAATATTAGGAACACAGCAAATTTATACACGCGCTTCAACGTACAGAAAAGGAGGACGGCTTTCGTTTTCAGGAAGCAATACCACTTATAACTGGAGAGCGATTGGCACGTATGCTTCGGGAGTGAATTCTTCTGGTTGGGCGTATGTGATTTCGGCAGGAAAACGTATTGGAGACGAGGGATATTTTGAAGGGACAAATTTTGATGCCGAATCTCTTTTTATAAGTGTCGAAAGAAAATTAAATAGTAGACATTCCCTGAATTTCACAGGATTTTATACGCCCAATTCACGAGGGAAAAATTCACCAAATACCAATGAAGTTACACAGCTGACAAACAATAAATACAATTCGTATTGGGGCTGGCAAAATGGTGAAAAAAGAAATGCAAGGGTAAAAAATATTGAAGAACCACTGCTAATGCTCAATCATTATTTTAAGATAAATGAAAAAGCAAACCTGAATTCCAGCATAATGTATCAGTTTGGTAAAATAGGAAATAGCAATATTGATTATCAAAATGCAAACAGTCCCGATCCGGTTTATTACAGGAAAATGCCAAGCTATTATACATCGCTTTATGCAAAAGATAAAGGAGAATTTTCAGGAGATTTTACACCTGATTATTCTAAGGGAGAAGAAAGTAAAGAGTTGTTTTTGCAAAACGCCCAAATTGATTGGGAATCGATGTACAGAACCAACCAGAAACCAATAACAGATAATGGAAAAATTTCAGGTTTTGAACCCGCTCAAAGTCATTATGTTTTGTATGAAGACCGGACAGATGATAAAACTTTTGCAGCAAACACAAACCTCAATATTCAACTCACAGAAAACAGTTCTTTTGACGGTGGAATTACTTTTAGAAATTTAAAATCACATCAGTTTCAAAATCTTTTAGATTTATTGGGAGGTCTATATTTTCTCGATATTGATTCTTTTTATACAGGTGATCAGGCGCAATCTGATTTACAAAACCCAAATCGGCAGGTAAAAAAAGGCGATGTTTATGGATACAATTATAATCTTCTGGCAACGACAATTGACGCCTTCACTCAGTTTAAATTCAATTATAGAAAAATAGATTTTTATCTCGGACAATCCTATTCTGTCACAGATTATCAGAGAGAAGGATTGTACCAAAATGGTATTTATCCAACAAGTTCACTAGGTAAAAGTCAAAAAGTAAATTTTGAGAATTTTGGTTTCAAAGGTGGATTTATCTATAAAATTTCAGGAAAAGAATGGTTGTATTTTAACGGAATGCATCTTACAAGAGCTCCTTCTCTCCGAAATACTTTTTCAAATTCCCGATTGAATAATTCAATTGTCGACGGAATAGAAAATGAAAATATAAGCAGTGCAGAAGGAAACTACGTTTATCATTCGCCCAAGCTTAAAATAAGGGCTACGGCATATTTTACGTTAATAAAAAACACGACAAAAACTTCCTTTTTTTATGCCGAAGGAATTTTTGACAAAGGTGCCGGTTACAATAACACAGATGCTTTTGTTTCTCAAACATTAACGCATCTTGATAAGAAAAATATAGGAGCAGAATTGAGTTTTGAATATCAGGCTTCTGCAACTTTAAAAACCACTTTTTCTGCAGCTTATGGAAATTACACGTATAACAGTAATCCGAATGTTTCGATAACCAATGACGCAAATGCAGCTAAAGAAAACACGCAGGCAACGTTTGATTTTGGCAAGTCATATTTGAAAAATTACAAACAACCAGGAATGCCACAACAAGCTTATTCATTTGGACTGGAATATCGAGATCCAAAATTTTGGTGGCTCAGCGCCAATATTAATTATTTGACAGAAAGTTATATCGATGTTTCGTCCATTGCGAGAACAGATCGTTTTTACAAAAACGCTAAAAATGGGTTGCTTTTTCCGGAGGCGACAGAAGGACGTGCAGCTGAGTTATTAAAACAGGAAAAATTTAAGCCCATTTCTTTATTAAATATTTCGGGTGGAAAATCATGGCATGTCTACGGCAAATATGTTGGTCTTTTTGCCAGTGTCAATAATGTTCTGGATGTTTCGTATAAAACAGGCGGATTTGAGCAGGCACGAAATGCCAATTTCAGGGCTCTTAATCAGGATGTTTCCAGTGGTACAGCATCTTTTGGCCCGAAATATTTCTACGGATACGGAAGAACTTACTTCGTGAACTTAACTATTAATCTATAAATTTTAAAACACATCTAATTATGAAAAATATACTCCTAAAATCTTTTTTCGGACTACCATTATTATTTATTTACTCTTGCAGTAAAGAACCTGAAATTCCTAAATTAGAATGTACACAGCCAAATTTTAATGTAAATCAAACAGTAGAAAAAGTAAAAGATTTTTCGGGTTCAGTGCCAAAACAATATAGTTATGATGATGTTATTGAAGGATATGTAACTTCTACAGATGAAGGCGGTAATTTTTTCAAAACTATTTATCTTCAAACATTAGCGACAGACAGAAAACCGGCAATAGGTTTTAATGTTCCTGTTGATGTAACAAATACTTATGTCGATTTTAGAGTAGGAAACAAAGTTTATGTAAAGCTTAAAAATCAATATACAGATTTGTATTATGGCGGGTTACAAATAGGAAGTTTATACGTTACCAATTCGGGAGATCCTACAATTGGAAGAGTTTCGCAAAATGATTATAAAAATGTGCTAAATGGCTCGTGTACAACTGTTAGTGAAAATTATCTTGTAGAATCTGTTTCTGTAGAAGAAGCATTAAATGACGCTAAACTAAATACGCTGATCGAACTCAAAGATGTTCAGTTTGCCGAAACAGCAATTGGCCGTCATTATTTTGAAGAATCAAATAATATTGGCGGTGCAACAAATTGGAATTTAACTGATAAGACCGGAAATCAGATTATTTTCAGGACTAGTAGTTTTGCAAATTTTGCTTCTGGTTCTGTGCCTTCGGGAAGTGGGAAAGTCCGAGGTATTTTAACCAAATATGGATCAGATTATCAATTGCTGGCGCGATACGAAAGCGACCTTGTAATGAACGGAAAAAGAAGCATTCCATTATTTTATGAAGATTTTCAATCCGTAAAAAACAATGTCAATTTTGCCCTTCCGGGTTGGAGTAACATCGTAGAAAAAGCTACCAAATTATGGAAAAGTATGGTGTATTCCGGAAATGGTTATGCAGAATTTAATACAACAAGTACAACTGCTGCTGAAAATATTGCATGGCTTATTTCTCCAAAAATTAATTTAGACGGTTATAATAATGCTGTTTTATCTTTTAGAAATGCACAACATGATTTAAAAGTCGATTCACCATTAAATTCTTTAGAAGTCTATGTCTCCGCTAATTTTGACGGCTCAAATGTTACCAAAGCAAAATGGACAAAACTAACCGCAAAAGTGGCTAATTTATCGACACCTGCACGTCAGTTTATAACTTCTGGAGGTATTGATTTGTCATCTTATAAAGGGAATATAAATATTGCTTTTAAATATATAGGTTCCGGAAAAGACAAAACATTAAATGGTGCTTTTATGGTTGATGATGTCAGGATTTATGGAGAAAAATAGCTACAACTTTTCTGATACTCAAAATAAACTATTGATTTTTAGATAATTATTTAAAAATAAATAGTTTTTGAATCCAAAACCGTTGATTTTTAAAGGAATTTTGTATTTTGGTCGTCCCAAATCGATACAAATACCATGAAAAAAATCTACTTATTGGCCATCTTAATGATGGTATTCCCATGTTTGTTGCACAGTCAGGACGCTCCGCCAGTTAGATTAAAGCAAATCAATATTGTAAAAACGAATTACCAGAATTATAAAGACGGTGAAATTGTAAACAAAACCATTGTATTTGCTGATGGAAAAATTCAAACAATTACCACTTCAGATGTTATTCAGAAATTCTTTTATAACAAAAACGGATTGCTGGATATGACCGTAAAAGAAAAAGTCGGAAGTGACTGGAAAGAAGTAATTAACTATACTTATGACGCGGATAACAACATCATAAAATTTGTAAATAAATACCATGAGGGTAATGATTACATTACTAAAACAGTGACTTTTGTTTATGAAGGTGCCCGCATAAAAGCAACAACTAAAAAAAGTACCAATCACCAGAATTTGGTTGACGATATTGAATATATTGTTGAAAACGGTATAATTGTAAGACGTACATCAAGAGACAGAAACAAAGCAATTATTGGTAAAATTGAGTATGTTTATGTGAATGATAATGTTTCTAAACACAAAGGTTTAGTTGGAGACAAAATTTCTAAAACATATACTTACGATGATAAAAAATCTGTA
>SEBM01001012.1 GCA_004296145.1 Flavobacterium sp. | reverse complement strand
GGATGAAGGAATATTTTGAGTAAGCGTAAAGCTTAAAGTATAATGCAAAAAGCTCGTGATCGATGATCATGGGCTTTTTGCTTTTTTAAACATTTACTATTTTTTTACTAAAAGTAAACGCAACTCATATATGAAAGTCTTACCCAACTGCATAGCAATTACTTGTTGAAAGTCTTTCTCTTACTGGAAATCCTACTTTGTAAAGAATACATCCTTCGCTGTCACGAAGTTGTTATTAAACCCTTGAAAAAAAATATAGATAAATCCATTATTTTGCTTTTTTGGATGAGATTCTAATGATTGTTCATCAGAAAACTCCAATATTTCAAGGGCAAAAGGTCTCCTATTATAGAGTATCTTACTCGATCGAGGTTATTTATTATTCTAAAATACCTGATACTGTATTTTAATATTTTTCACTAAATTTTGTGGTTTTTTGCCACGTCTCTCAACCGAAAAGCTACTCACAAATGAGTAATATAATTTTTGTAATAGTCTAATCTCATATTTATTGTTTTTTATTTTTAAAATTTACATTACCATTATCGTTTCATGAACTTTTTGGCTAGGTCTTTTTTGGCACAAGTCGATTTGAATTATAATAATTCAACCCAAGTAGAATTGAAATTCGCATCTTTGTTTCTTTGAATTACAAGAATTATAATTCGTTTATTTTTTATCCCTATTCTGTTTTATTACCAGATATGGGTTGTATTTTTAGCTGATACGCTTGCTGAAATTCTTCTTCAGTAGGCATGTCGCCGGTTTGAAACCAACTTAATATTGTTTCTAAATCTGTCATGTTATTTGGAAATTTGATTGTAACTGAAGGTGATGATTGGGTCCGAATGGAGAAATATGGCGTTACTTTATTTTTAATTTTGTCCTTTATTTTTTAGGAAATAATTAAAAATCTTAGCCAAAAGGCTGCTCACAAAAGGAAAGTCTCTAAAAACACGTTTGGGAAATTCCCAAACCAGAGTCTCTCACAAAAGAAAATCCTACACTCTATTGAATGATTCAAAAAAGTAAGGTTCTACCCATTAATAG
>SEBM01001011.1 GCA_004296145.1 Flavobacterium sp. | reverse complement strand
CTATAATTTTGTTAATTAGTAGAAATTTCTGAGCGTTGATTATTCCAGTAAACAAGACCGTGAAACAGCTAATTATAGTAGAATCATAAATAAGCTCAAAATAAACAAGCTAATTTTTACCTTGATTTGTATGGAAGATAATTTTAAAAACAGCCTAAAAAGATTAAAAAAATGCGATATGTATTGGGACGAAATGAAGCCAAATGAAAATGGCCGTTTATGTCAACAATGCAATAAAACAATCATTGATTTTTCTAAAATGTCATTTAGAGAAATTGTTTTTAAAATGGCTGAAACTAATGAATCAACTTGCGGGTTTTATTTGCCGGAACAATTAGCTGCAATCAAACTTTCAAAAAGCAATATTCCGCTAAGCATTGGACTTACAACTCTGATAGCTTCAACAGCTTTGGCAAATCCTGATAAAAAAGTGATTGAAAACCATTTGTCTGATCAGAATTATAAAAACAATAATCAAAAGATCGCTGATGCTGAACATTATTTAGCAACTAATGATTCTGTTATATTTAGCGGAAGAATTGAATATTATGATTCAATAGTAAAGAAAAACGTAACCGATTCTTATGCTGCTGTAATGATAAAAGGCACTACAATTGGAATTGGAACAACCGATACTGGAATGTTTAAACTTACATATTTGCCAAATTCGCCAAACGAAAAAACTATATTACTTATTCGCGGAATTGGTTTTAAACCAAAAGAAATTGAAGTAAATATTGAAAACAATAAAAATATAGATTTGGGTGTAATTATTTTAGAAGCAGAAAATCAGGAATTAACCTCGTTTTATGTGACCAAAAGACAAAGTTTTATGGGAAGGATGATCGAAAAAATAACAAAACCTTTTAGATAGAGTAATAAAATTAGACCAGATTTTAATTTAAATTTTGTGAAGTTTTAGATTGTAAAAAAAGTACATTAATGAAAACTAAATTCATAGCAATACCAATAATCTTACTAGTAATTATTGTCGCATTTTTAATTTTAAATAAAGAAAGCAAAGAAGAAAAGTTTTGGAATTGGTTTGAAG
>SEBM01000306.1 GCA_004296145.1 Flavobacterium sp. | reverse complement strand
CGTTCGAAAAATATATTTTTTAGAAAGAAATAAAACTATACTTAAGAATATTAATATCATAGGTGAGCCTCATAACATAAATTATTTAAAAGAAAGTTGTGATTTTTTATTTAAAAAAGTTACGATTAAAAATTCTATTTAACTAAACAAAAAGCCCTGGCTCAGTAAAGAGTGTCTCATCAAACGCTGCGCAAATGTCTCCGACTTTGCGCTTTTTTTCTACTTCTGTAAAACATATTTTTCAAAAAAGTCTCCGACTTTTACACTCTAATTTATATTCTTTAAAGTTTAATCGTTTTGGTATATTTATCGACTTAAAATAAACTTGTAAAAGTTTAGTTTTAAAGTCAGAGACTTTTACAGGTTTACATTTTTTAAGAAAATTTAAAAGTGCAAAGTCAGAGACATTTGCATAGCGCTTGGAAAGAAGACTTTGCCTAGCAGGACAACATTTAAATCCAAATATTTATTGTGGAAAAAACAATGAAAAGCGGTACCATAATTCAAATTAAACTAAATCACAATCTTGGTTATATCTTTGCTAAAGTTGTAAATATGTGCGATTTTGCTGAATATGACTTATCAAATACACTGCATTTAATTATATATCCCTATGATTATATCATTCAAAAGGAAATAGATTACGAAGAAGAAGAATTATTGAAAGCTGAACCATTTACCGGCCCTCTTTTCGTAATAGATATATTATGGGCGATACGTAAAAAAATTTATAAAATTAAAGGTGAAATTGATTTACGCCCTTATGAGAAAAAGATCCCAGCATTCAGAAGTTTTTCAGCTATGGTATTTAAAGCGGTTTATTATGAAGATGAAGCTACTAGTTGGAAATATTTTGAAGGTGGTGCACCTAGAAAATATATAAGTAGTACTTATGATCATGTAAAACATTTGGAAGGAAATACTGCCCATTCTCATGAAGAAATTGAAAGACGATTATCTATGGAAGTATTAAATCGTTCCGGAAAAAATATTAATGATTTTTATAAATTAAAAGATTGGCAAGAATTGTGGACATACAATAATATGATATACAAAACTCCATTTAACGAAGTTCCAGATGAGTTAAAAGGAGTTGCAAAAACAATTTAATGATATTTAAAAGAATAAAAAAATATTTAGTTTGAACAAAAAAGCTCTAGATTCCTCTAGAGCTTTTTTTATAAGATTAATCAAAAAATCACTTCCCTCCCAACAACTTCTCCAAATACTCATTCTTATCCTTCTCAGCCTGAACCAAACGCTCATAAAGCTTTTTATTTTCTTCGTAAGCTTCTACCAATTTATCAAGAGGATTGAAAGTACAATGATTATTAAAAGTTCCTGCACTTTGATCAGTAAAATTATTAAAGTAATTTATCACATTTTCTTCCGTAAAATTCTTTATTGCTTCAACAGTAACGCCAAGCGCTTTTGCCACTTCCTTTAGTTTTTCTTCGTCGATGGTTTCGCTGTTTTCCATAGCAGAAATTGCCTGTTGATTGGTTCCTAAAGCCTGAGCGAGTGCTTCCTGCTTCATGTCTTTCAGTTCACGAATACGGCTTATTTTTCGCCCTATATGATTTGGTTTTGTTAGTGTGCTCATAATTCAAAGATAATAATTAGGAATAATAAAAAGGACAATCCGTAAAAAACATAATTTCTGCTGTATGATATCCATAAAAATAATTTGATATTACGTAATCTCTTGTTTTCTTGCGGAGAATTACAAAAGTAAGAATTTTACATCAAATAATTAAATTACACGCCATGGAAACAAAACAAAATGAGTCAATTACCAATTTATTAGAAATGATGTCCAACGTCAATTATTTTACCAAGTTACAACCTGAAAATCAAAATGATAATTCGTTTTACAGTACGCTAAAGGTACCTTGTTATAATGAATTGAATCAAATTGTTTCTTCAATTCTTAAAATGAGTATTAATGTACTAAAAGATAGTGCATCTCAAACAGAAATAGATGTAATGCTTTTGCTTGAAGTTGCTTTACAGTTACTCCCTAATGATGAAATGGAAGTTTTAGACGAATTGCATAAACTTCATCTTCTGCATCACTAAAATTGATTTTAGTATAAAGATTTCATTTCGCAGATTTATTCTAAATTAAAGATTTAAATACTAAATTTAACATTCCAAAATTTAAATCAAATCAAAAACAAAATCTTAAGAAAATCAATATGGGAAATCAGGAAAATATTAGAAAAGTAGCCATTGTTGGGTATAACAGAATTCCGTTTGCGAGAGCCAATACGTTTTATTCAGACGTAAGTAATTTACAAATGATGACGGCTACGCTTGATGGACTTGTTGAAAAATATAACCTTCAGGGTCAGTTACTTGGTGAAGTTGTTGGCGGCGCCGTAATCAAACATGTAACCGACAATAACCTGATTCGTGAATCTGTGATGAGAACCAAACTCGATCCCGCAACGCCTGCCTGCGACCTGCAACAAGCCTGCGACACCGGAATTGAAAGTGCTATTTATATTGCCAATAAAATTGCTTTGGGACAAATCGAATCCGGAATTGCATGTGGTGTTGATTCTATCAGTGATATGCCAATTGCGGTAAGTGAAAACCTGAGAAAAATATTGCTTGAGGCGAGACAAGCTAAATCGCTAGGCGCGAAAATAAAAACGTTTTTGAAAATTCGTCCAAAAGATTTAACTCCTTCAGTTCCAAGAAACGAAGAAGCACAAACCGGACTTTCGATGGGTGGACATACTGAAATTACAGCCAAATATTATAAAATTCCAAGAGAAGAACAGGATCAACTGGCTTTAAAAAGTCATTTGAATATGGCAAAAGCGTACGATGAAGGTTTTTTCAGCGATATGATTTCTCCTTTTAACGGATTGGACAGAGATAATAATTTAAGAAAAGACAGTACGATTGAAAAACTGGCAAAACTGTCTCCGGCTTTCGACAAAGCAAACGGAACACTTACAGCAGGAAACTCTACTCCGCTTACGGATGGTGCTTCGAGTATTCTTCTGGCAAGCGAAGAATGGGCAAAAGAACATAATTTACCCATTTTGGCGTACATTACACACGCGGAAGTTGCCGCTATTGAATACGTAAAAAACCAACAAAACTTATTATTAGCGCCTTTATTTGCTGCATCAAGAATGCTTGAAAAAGCAAATCTGACATTGCAGGATTTTGATTATTATGAAATTCACGAAGCTTTTGCTGCTCAGGTTTTGGCAACTTTAAAGATTTGGGAAAGCCCGGAATTAAGTGCCGAAATCGGTCTTAAAAAACCACTTGGCGCCATTGACAGAAGCAAACTAAACGTAAAAGGAAGCAGTCTGGCAGCAGCGCATCCGTTTGCGGCTACGGGAGGAAGAATTATTGGTGTTATGGCAAAATTACTGAATGAAAAAGGCTCAGGAAGAGGTTTTATCTCGATTTGTGCCGCTGGCGGACAAGGAATTACGATGATTGTTGAGAAATAGGTTTTTTTGAAGGTTCAAAGGGACAAAGATTCAAAGGAGCAAAGACTTGTACGAACTTGAAAATTTAATCTCGCAAAGTCGCGAAGACGCAAGTCTTTTGATTAAGATAACTTATATATATTTTTCACGCAGATTTTACAGATTACAGCAGATTAAAGATGATTTTATTAATTATCTGCCAGATCTGCTTTAATCTTTTTAAATCTGCGTGAAATAATCTTTGCGATCTTAATGACTTTTACGATAAACTATAATTTAATGAGAAAACCCAAACGAGATACTCATTATAATAATTGCGATTACGATTGTTGTGATTACTACGTATAGATAATCTTTCTCTAAAAGGAAAGAAAACAGCGAAAGCAAAACCCTGAAAACAGGTGTCAGGAAAAGCAAAACGATTCCGAAAAAGATTATTGATTCTCCCCTGCCCTCAATTACGCCGTTATAAACAGCGGCAATTACTTCAAAGATGTTTCGGTCATTTTCTTTGAAAACAAAGTAGTTTTCAATGTCATTTCCGTGGTGCAATAAATAAACGATTCCGCCTATAAAAGCTACTGATAACGAAATCCAAACGCCGTAACGTAATAAGTTTCCAACGATTTTCTGAAAATCTTTTTCTCCGAATTTTTCCTGTGTCATTTGATTAGATTTTTCCATTAATTCCGCTGTATATCATGTTTAACGCCAGTACAAAAATCAGACAGGCAAAAAAGATTCTTAGTTTTTTCGGGTTTGTTCGCACCAAAATTTTAGCTCCGGCCATAGCGCCAAACAAAACGCCAATGACAACAGGCATACAAATTCCGGGTTCGATATAGCCTTTTTGAATGTAGATTACAGAACTCGCCATTGCCGTTACTCCCATCATAAAATTACTGGTTGTGGTAGAAACCTTAAACGGAATTCGCATGATATTATCCATTGCAATTACTTTAAAAGCGCCAGAACCAATTCCTAATAATCCGGACATCATTCCGGCAACGCCCATCATGGTAAATCCGCCCAATACATTTTTAGTTCCGTAACTTATCACTTCTCCATCGTGTGATGGATATGTTCCTTGTAGTTTAAGTTTTTTAGCCAACGGACTGGATTCTAAAACAATATGTTCTTCTTTTTTTCGTAATGAATTAATGGCCGAGAAAATTAATGTCAATCCGAATAAAACGGCTATAAAAGATGTTGGTGCAATTACAGAAAGTAATGCGCCGCCAACGGCCCCTAAAGTGGTTGCGATTTCGAGAAAAATGCCGAGACGCATATTGGTAATTCCTTCTTTTACATAAGCGGCAGCTGAACCGGAAGATGTTGCAATTACAGAAACCAAAGCGGCTCCGATGGCGTAATGAATATCGACCCCGAGAACGATTGTCAAAAGTGGAATGATGATGATTCCGCCGCCTAATCCTGATAATGAACCTATAAAACCGGCTAAAAATGCACCCAAAATCATGATCAGGGTAAAGGTAAGTACTGTCATTTGCATTTATTTATTTGAAAGCTAATTTACGAATACATATTTTCTCTGACAGCATTATATTTTACAACAAATTCAGAAAAAGCTTCAAAATAGACTTAAAACTTTTATAATCAATCAATTAAACCCATACTTAAAAATACCTTAAAAATTCTCAAGCTTGTAAATAACCAGCATTTTCTGAAC
>SEBM01001010.1 GCA_004296145.1 Flavobacterium sp. | reverse complement strand
TTCCTGATCTGGCTGGATTGCTGCTGATGGGTCAAGTGGCTACTTTTTAAGGCAGGTGCGGTAGGGTTAAACAAGCTGCAAAATTAAGCTTATTTGATTAATAAAGATGCAGTCAGATGTGAGGATTGTCTTAAAGATAAAGTCACCCGGGAGGGTGGCTTGCTATTGGATTATATTTTGAATTTTAGTTAAACATTTCAATAGGATATTTTTTCCAACTATAGTTGCAAATACTCGTTTAAAACTTCCGTCTTTATTTCTCTTGTAAAAAATATATTGATTCCTTACCCAATGCCCAAGATCATTATGATAAAAAGCATCATGATAAACACTTAAGATTACCTTACTGGAGTCCTGTGTAAACAATGGCATGGCAAAGCTTATTTATAACGGCTTTTATCTTCACGTGCAACAAGTTTTACTTTACTATTTTCGATACATTGAATACTTCTCATATTTTTTGATGCCTGGGCTTTGATATATTCCCGATCCGCTTTGCTGAAAAGCTTATCCGTAATAGGGTAGGCATAAGCATAGGTAAAGGGTTAGGGATTCTCAACCGGTTCAGTTAACAATTTAAGCCTTTTTTGTCTTTCTTGCCCTGTTTTGGGAAGCAACGTGTCCCCTCTAATTATAAACTCAAGATTTTCATCTATTCTCCAGTCCCTTACTTCATCAATAACTAAAACAGAATCCAGTTTTTCCTTTGCAATATATTCCTTCAGAAAAGTTTCTATGACCCGGCATGCTGCTTTATTTTCCGGATACTGTCTTAGAGAGGTATCCATCATTAATAGCTTGCTGCTGCGTACAAGGTTAACCATAAAAAAGTACAATGAAAATTGCTTTAGTCATATATGTATTTTTTGTGTGATTGAAAAAATGTGGCGTACATTTAGGATAGGTAAAAGAAACATATTATTGACGTAAAGAAATTTTTTGAATAATATTATATATACTAGTAACACTGTTTTCTTTTTCATGTAGCTATACGGATCAAATTTCCATTTCCAGCTATTTTTAATAATTCCATTTCAGTTGGAGGTGCCGTATATG
>SEBM01000009.1 GCA_004296145.1 Flavobacterium sp. | reverse complement strand
GGTGATTGAGAATTATAATTTCCGCCCGTAATGATGGTAATCATATTTTGGTCTTCCCAGATATAAATTTTTTGCCCTCCGTTTCCTTGTGCCACTTTTCCATTAAAACGCGTACCGTTTACATCCAGATATTTAAGCCACCACAAATAACCATAATTGACACCCTGAACTACAGTTTGTTTGGTAAGGGATTCTTTAACCCAATCTTTAGAAATTACCTGTTTGCCATTCCAAGTACCCTGATTGAGATAAAGTAAACCTATTTTCGCCATATCTCTTGGAGTTAAATAAAGCTGACAAAAAGTTTCTGCACTTGAAGTATCAGGTTTAAAATTCCAGGTAAAATTTTTAATTCCCAAATCTTTAAAAAGTGTTTGTTTTGCAAAATCAGGCAAAGACATTTTTGTTGTTTTTTCGATGATGCGACCTAATACAATTGGATTTCCAGAACAATACATTCCTTTTCCGCCCGGAACATCAATCATTGGCAAATCAAGTGTATATTGAATCCAATCCGGAGAATTATTCATCGTCGTTTCATTTCCTTCCGATTTTGAATTGCTTATATCACAATCCAAACCACTTTGATTCGTTAAAAGGTTTTTTATAGAAATAACCCTTTTATCTTCGTTCATGTTCTTAAAAGTGTATTCCGGAAAATAAGAAAGCACAGTTTCATCTTTGCTTTTTATAAAACCTTTATCAATTGCAATTCCGGTGAGAGCCGAAACGAAGCTTTTTGTAGCAGATCTCAGTTCGTGCTGTTTGGCTTTATTATATTCATAAAAATATTCTTCAAACACCAATTTGCCATCTTTGATAATCAGAACACTATGAACATTAGGAAATGAGCCATCGACAATTTTTGACATCATTTCATTTAATAATGTTTTATCCAATCCCGATTTATCAAGATTTGCAGTCAGTAAACCATCAAGATCCTGTTTTGGCTGCACATAAACATATTTAAAGTCTTTTGGAGCATTTACTCTGGCGTACCACATTTCCTTTGGAAAAACTACTTTTTTGTTGATCAGGTTATAAGTGTTTTCTTCAGAAGTATAGCTGCTGATAATGCCGGCTTTTCTATTAAAAGTCACGGTTTCGTTAGACATATTTTCAAAAATGTCCTTACTGATTGGTTTTAGCTTATACCTGCTTTCATTGATAATAGCATAGAGCGTAGTATCTTTTGGAGAAGCAGCAATCTTAAGAGTCGTTTTATTTATGTATTCATAAATGCCTTCGTATTCTTTCAGTTGTTCGTAAGTAACCTTAAATTGTTGCGAAAAACTGTTATAAATTGTCAATAAAAATAAGAGCAGAATATAGGTTTTTTTCATCATGTGGTTTCAAAAGGTTGTTAGTTAGTTAATTGATGAAAGTTATAAAAAAAAGAGACACTTCATTAAAAAATTTAGTATCTCTTCTTTTTATTTAAATAAAAAAGCTTATTTTATAGTAATCGGAACTTCAACTGTTGTTTTATCCCATCCGATAACCAGATTTGTGATGGCTCCCTGAGTGGTAAAAGCAATTGATAAAGCTTCAACCAGAGTTGAAACTGGCTTAACCGGAACAGTAATTTTTACTAAATCTTTGCTTTCGTCATAAGCATATCCACCCCAAAGATCAAGTTCTTTATTGATAATAATGGTCCATTTGTCTTTTTCAGGAATAGCAAAAAGACTGTAAGTTCCTGCAGGAACAGCAACACCATTAATAGTTGCAGGTTTGTAGAATTTGATTTCTGTATTTTCGTTAGCACCAATGCGCCAAACTTCACCAAACTTTACAACATCACCAAAAATAACTCTTCCTTTTGCAGAAGGTCTTGAGTAAATAACTTTGATTGAAGGTGATGGGTTATCTGTTTTTTTGAATTTTACAGCTTTGTTTGGAAAATAAGCAATATCAACCGGACTTGCATCAAGTGGAGCAAATTTTACTACATCCTGAGCCTGAACTGAAACAGCAGCAAATAAAACAACTGCCAGTAAACATAATTTTTTCATAGTATTACAAGTTTTTAGATTACTACAAAGTAAGTTAATAATGAAGAAAAATCATATAATTGCGAGTCTGTTTTTTGTTAATGAATTGGTAATAGAACAATTTCTATTGCTCTTTTTTCTTTTTATCGTACCAATTTTGCATGATATAAAAAGCTTTCTTTTTCTGACCATCGTTAGAAATCAAACCTTTTCTGTTGTATTCATCCTGAATACCAGGAAGTAATCTTCGTGGAGATCTGAAATCAACCAAAATCCATGGACTTAACCCGCTAAGATGTGGAATTTTTTCAATCATTTTCAGGTTCTGTATGTATAAGTATTCCTGATATTCTTCTGTCCAGCGTTCGTTTTTTTCTCCGTGAAGTCCTGCTTTTGCATCACCTCCAAATTCAGAAACAATTACCGGTTTGTTGTATTTGGTTTTCCATAAAATCTTTTCGGCATCTTCAAGATTACCACCGTACCAGCCAAGATATTGATTAAAAGCAATAATATCCAGATATTCTCCAATAGCATCATTTATCGTTCCGAAACCATCAGCTCCGCTTTGGGTTAATAAAGCCGCGCTGATTAATCTTGTATTGTCTAATAATTTTGTATGAATGGCCAGATTTTTAATAAATTCATTTCTCGCATCAGAAATTGGTGTTTCGTTTGCCATTGACCAGATTATGATACAAGCTCTGTTTTTATCTCTGGTAATGGCCGATGTCAATTGATTTTCGGCATTTTCATAGGTTTCTTTTCTGGTAAATTCTACTGTCCAGTACACCGGAATTTCTTCCCAAACCATTAATCCCATTTTATCAGCTTGTCTAATAATGTTTTCGTTATGCGGATAATGCGCCAGACGAACATAATTACAGCCCAGTTCTTTAGCCCAGTTTAACAATCGTAAAGCATCTTCTTCAGAATTCGCGCGTCCTCCTTTTGCATTTTCTTCATGAATGGAGATTCCGCGCAAGAAGATTTGTTTTCCGTTCAAAATAATTTTATCGCCTTGCGTTTCAATCGTTCTGAAACCAATTTTGTCTTTTAATTTTTCTCCGTTAAAATCAATCGTAACATCATATAATTTCGGATTTTCAGGCGACCAGTAAGAAACATTTTTTACCGGAATATCAAATTTTAAATTGCCATCAGCGCCCACTTTTCCTTTATAATTAATCTTTAATTCGGGAATAGCAATCGAAACCGCATTTTGTGCCGTATTTAAATTATTGATTTTGATAAATCCTGAAATCTTGTTTTTATCATTTTTGCCTAATTGAATGGTATAGTCTTCCACAAAAGATTCTGATTCTTCAATTAAAGTTACATCGCGCGTGATGCCGCCATAATTCCACCAATCGGTATTAAGTGTCGGCACATCTTCTTTGTGTCGTGTGTTATCCACTTTGATAACCAGATAATTATCTTTTGGTTTTATAATCGAAGTCACTTCGTAATTAAAAGGTGTAAAACCACCTTCATGAGTTCCCAGTTTTTTTCCGTTTAAATAAACATCCGATCTGTAATTAATCGCCCCGATATAAACAAAAAGACGTTTTTTGTCTTTCAGATCATAGTCAAACGATTTTTTGAACCAGACAGTTCCTTCATAATATTTAAGCTCCGGAACCTGAGAAGTCCAATCGCCCGGAATATTTATTTTTGGAGATTTATCAAAATCATATTCAACCAGTTCCTGTTTGTTGACGGCATGATAATTATTATAATACGCCGCATTGTTCGACCTTTTCTGCTGATCGTAAACATCGCGGTGAAAACTATAATATCCTGTTTCGTATGGATCAACAATGTAATTCCAAACGCCGTTTAAAGAAGTTATGTTTCGGTTTTGGACATTTGAGATGAGGTTTTGTGCAAACCCAAAAAGGGATGTGGTTAGGAGTAATGCGGTTAGTAGTTTTTTCATTCTTATGATAGTTTTTGTTTTTTAACTTACGGTTTAACCGCAAGGTTCGCCAGGTTTTACGCAAGGTTCGCAAAGTTTATTAAAACCTTTGCGGCCTTTGCGTTTTTTCTTTGCGAGCTTTGCGGTTAAATCTAATTTACAGGAATCTTCAAATATTCCCCTTTAAAATTCTGGTTCAAAACGGTCATTTCAACCGGAATACCAGATCCATCGGGAATCACTTCAATAGAAGCTTTTCCGTTTGCCATTCTGATAGATTCGCTTCCTGTCGGCGTTCCTTGATTTTTTAAGGTTTTTCCACCTTTTAGGCATTGGAAATATACGCTTTCTTCGTAATCTAAACAACGTAAATTGTTATTATCTACCGCAATAGCTGTAACAAGATAGTTACCATTTGTTAGTTTTTCTGAAGATAATTGTAATGAAACCGCCGCTTCATTTTTATGAAAACGATAATTTATTTTCAACGTGTCCGACACTGTTTTGCCGTCTTTATTTTTTCCAACAGCAATCAGAATATTTTCTCCTTTTTTGAAATTAATATCCCAGGTCAGTCCACAAGCCGGATAAGAAGCGATGTTTCTTTGTTTTTCGCCAAGGTTTTTTCCATCATGAAATAAAGTTACTTTTTCGCAATTGCTAAAAACATTTATTGTTCTCGGCGTATTTTCCGGACCTTGTCGTTCTGTCCAGGTATGCGATTCGATGTATGTAAAAGGCTCGTCGCTCCAGTAACTTTTAAAAACATAATAAGCATCTTTAGGGTTTCCGTTTCGGTCAGTAAGCCCTTTTTGATTCATATACGGAATATCATCTTCGGGACGTAACGGCGTTGCAAAATCCTTAAATGCCCATTGAATATTACCCACAAACGTCGGGTCATTCTCGGATATATGCAAGTGCCAGTCGAATAGATCGACAATATAATTTTCGCTCCAATCGCCAATTTGCGCTACATTGGCCACTTTGGTCTGTACGATTGCTTCTTCCCAGCCTTCGGCTTTTATAACACCTTCGCCTGTAACCGGATTTTCGCTGTGACGCCCCACGTGACTGTCACCGCCATATTCGGCATGGATGAAATGATTGTATTCTTTTTTATAAACATCAATCGCTTTTTGATAACTTTTATAACTTCCCGAATACCAGCCAGACCAGATAGAAGGGGAGAAGACGTCTACAACATGAGAACCTTCATAATATTTTCTGATCGCCGTTTTTCTGGTTGGATCCATTTTGTGAGCAATAGTATTAAGCTCTGTCAGAAATGCGTTTGTTTTTTCGGTATTATCTCCGTCAGGAAAATCCGGAAGCCAGTTCATTTCATTTCCCAAAGACCAGATAATAATACTCGGATGATTATAATTCTGGTTAATGATTTCTGCCAGCATGTTTTTGGTATTGGTTTTCCAAAGTTCGTCACCGATTCCGCCGCGACACCACGGCAATTCATCCCAAACCAAAAGCCCAAGTTCATCGCAGGCTTTGTAGATTTCAGGATCTTGAGGATAATGCGCCAGACGAACAAAATTGGCACCCATTTTTTTAATCGATTCCATATCAGCACGATGTTGCGCATTGCTCATAGCAGCACCAACTCCGGCCTGTTCTTCATGACGATGCGTACCACGAAGCAATAGTCTTTTTCCGTTAAGGTAAAACGGACCATGATCTTTAAACTCAAACCATCTGAAACCTACTTTTTCGTTAGTACTGTCTGTTGCCTGATTTTTTTCTGATAAAATAGCTGTAACGGTATATAAATTAGGTTTTTGAGTATCCCATAATTCAGGATTTTTGATATTTTCGAATGTAATGTTGGATGTTTTGTTTGTAACTGAAATTGTTTTCCCTGCGATTTTTTTTCCTTTTGGATTTTTAAGAATCACAGTCAACGAAAGATCTTTAGCGTTATCCGGATTTATTATGGAAGCCATAATGTTCAAAGAAGCTTTTTTTGCCGATACTTCCGGAGTCCTAATTTTCAGGTTGTCAATGTTGTTTTTGTATTTAGAAATAAGCCACACATCGCGAGTAATTCCTCCGTAAATAAAAAAATCACTTTTCTGAGATGGAATAATTTCGATATCATAACTATTATCAACACGAACAAAAATGTCGTTGTTTCCTTCTTTGATAAGATTCGTAATATCAATTGTAAAACCAATATAACCGCCAATGTGACCGCCGGCTTCTTTACCGTTTACATATACTTTTGTGGTTACATTCGATCCTTCAAAATATAAAAAATAGCGTTGGTTTTTATCTATTTGAGAAAGGTTTAGTTTTTTCTGATACCAGCTGGCATCACGTCTGTAACCGGGAATTAAATCGGTGGCATCTTCGCTGTTCCAACTGTGTGGTAAAGTTATTCCTGTCCAGTTTATTGATTTTTGTGCATCAGTAAGGTTTGGTGTATTATTTTCTAAATAAAGCCAATTGTCATTGATATTGGTTTTGGTTCGCATAATAGTTTTTGTCTGGGCATACAGGTTGCCCAGACAAAACTGAAAAACAAAAACTAACGCAAAAAAAGACTTATAGTTGTAAGGTTGTTTTCTCATAAGTTATAAGTCTTTTTTTCTTAATAATGCTTCCAGAAAATAGTAATCTGCATATACAATTGGTTCGTCGATTTCGTCATGTTTTGGCCAGTTTCCGGTACTGTGATCCAGAATAAACGGGGCATTAATATTTTTGTCTAAAATGTATTTATCAGAATGTAAAGTCGTGATTATTTTATCCGCGAAAGCGAGATAACTTTTATTCTTTGTATATCCGTAAAGTTCATACAAAGCAGAAGCCATTACAGTTGCCGCAGATACATCGCGTGCCGAATTTGGAATTGCAGGATCCTTAAAATCCCAATACGGAATTCCGTCTTCGGGCAGGTTTTTATTTTCCATAAAAAACCTTGCAGTTGCTTCAGCCTGTTTTTTATAAGCTTCATCTTTTGTATATCGGTATGACATGGTAAATCCGTAAACTGCCCAGGCCTGACCACGTGCCCAAACCGAATCGTCATTGTAACCCTGCAAAGTTGTTTTCTTTCTGACAGCGCCCGTATTTGGGTCATAATCAATAACATGATAACAACTGTTGTCTTCTCTAAATTGATTTTTTAAAGTTGTATTGGCGTGTTTTATTGCCACATCTTTGTATTTTGGATTTCCGGATAATTTTGAAGCTTCAAAAAGTAATTCCAGATTCATCATATTATCAATAATAACCGGATAATCCCAAATTTCTTTATTGAAATCCCAGGAACGGATGGCGCCTACTTTTTCGTTAAAACGTGTGCACAATGTTTCGGCTCCTTTGATAATAGTTTTTTCATAATCGGCATTTTTTTCGACTTTCAGGCCTTCGCCGAAAGCGCAATAAACTTTAAAACCAACGTCATGAGAACCCCTGTTTACACTTTCTTTTTTGCTAAAAGGTGTCCACTTTTCGGCCTGTTTTTTATAATCAGGATTTCCCGTTAGTCGGTACAACTGCCATAAGTTTCCGGCAAAAAAACCACTTGTCCAATCTCGCGAAGGTACTTTCTTTATGAGATTGGATTTTATGGTCATGCTGCGTGGCATTGACATCGAATCAACAGGGTATTCCATCATCATTCTGTAACGGGTTTCGAGAAGATTTTTAGGATCTGAAGCTGAATTTGTTTGAGAATTATTTTTGGATTTGCACGCTGTTACCAGCAGTGCAAACCCAAGAATAGAAAAAATGAAACTAACTTTATTCATATTAAAATATATTTTGGAACGTAATTTATACGTGGATTTTTATTTCCCGCAGATTTAGCCGATTGTGCTGATTTTTTATTTCACGCAGATTGCCCCAGATTAAAGCAGATTTGACAGATTGTTTTGTTTGTATAATCTGGATTTTTACAGATAAAAAATAATCTGCATTATCTGCCCAAATCTTTTATAAATCTGCGTGAAACCAAATACACATAACAGAATAAAAAAAATCCGTTAAAATCAGCGCCTTCGCGAAAGCGAATCTGTTTCATCTGCGTATATTATCCCAGAATTAATAACCAGGATTATTAGGTTTTAAGTTAGGATTAATGGCTAACTCAGTTCCCGGCAATGCAAACAAATAATCTTTGTTCGGATCAAAATTGGCGTGCGGCTCAAAACCATTCGGACCAAATACTTCCGGACCATTTTTAAGCCTTTTGATATCATACCATCTGATGTATTCAAAAGCCAGTTCCAATCTTCTTTCGTTAATAACCATTTTTTTGAAATCGGCTTTAGATAAACCCGGCGTTACATCGGCAGGAAAAGAAACCTGTTTTCCGGCTTTGTTTCTTGCTCTTGCACGAACTCTGTTTACATAACCGTCTGCCTCAGCGCTTCCCGGAGCAATTTCGTTTAGAGCTTCTGCTGCAGTCAGCAATACTTCGGCATAACGCATAGTAATATAATTATGTTCAGAAGTTCTTCCGTTTGCTCCGGCTTTTCCCGGAAAACGATAATATTTTGCAATATGCGGACGCGGTGCTTTTTCGTTATCGCTTGAAGGATAAATTTGTAAAGATCCGCCCGGCCCGGTTTTCTTTCTGATAATAGTATCAAAACTCACTGCTCTTCTGTAATCTCTCTGATCCCAGTCGTTGAAAACTTTCAGAGATGGCACAGCTACAGAGAACCCCTGACCGTAGCTGTAACTATCGTCTTTTAAAGAACCGGTAAAAAATGCTGTATAATCCTGACCATAATTTCCTGAAACTAAATTATTGAAGTCAATCGTAAACAATGGCTCTTTTAATGTTTTAGCTTTTGTAGCATTAAATAAATCCTGAAAATCGGCATCTAACCCTAAACCAAATTTTGCTTCATTATTGATTACATATTTTGCTTCATCATATGCTTTTTGGTATTGTCCCAAAGTCAGATAAACAGATGCTAAATATCCTGCAGCAGTACCTTTTCCGGGAATTGCTTTTACTTTTGGTTTGTCATCCAGCCATTTTTTTGCAAATTCTAAATCGGCTATAATTTTTGGATACACATCTGCTTCTTTTGTTTTTGATAAAGAATTGACCTGAGAAACATCATTTACAACAAAATCGATATACGGAATATCCCCGAAAATACGAACCAAATGATAATACGTAAAAGCTCTTGCAAAATAAGCCTGAGCAACAATGGCGTTTACTTTTGCAGGATCGCCGGGCGTTTTTTTAGCGCCTTCGATTGCCTGGTTTGCCGCAGTGATAATTACATACGATTGTGGCCAGAAATTCGCAACAAGCGCATTTGTATCATTCATTTTAAAATCATTTACATCAATTCTCGCCGCCTGAGTTGTTCTGTCGCCAATATCGGCCATATCATCTCTGAGCATTAAGGCAATCGTAAATTCTCTTCCCCAGTAATTATTATGGGCAATGTTGGCAAAACTTCCGTTTACAGCGGCCTGTAAATCGTCTGTATTGTTAAAAAAGTTATCGGGACGAATCACTCCAACCGGATGTTCTTCTAAATCAGAACATCCAAAAGCGAATATTCCTAAGAAAAGAAAAGCTATATATTTTTTCATAATGTTTTTTGTATTAGAATTTTAAATTAAATCCGAACGTAAAAGTTCTCACATTTGGATAACTTCCATAATCCAGACCTAAGTTAGTATTACTTCTTGCGTTGGTATCATTCAGGTAATTTACCTCAGGATCAGATCCCGGATAATCGGTAATCGTCCAAAGGTTTTGCGCACTGATGTAAAAACGAACTTTGCTCAATCCGATTTTCGAAACAATGTTTTCATTCAGGGTGTAACCGATAGAAATGTTTTTTAAACGAATATAACTTGCATCATAAACAAATCTTGATGTAACTCTTTTTGTTCTTGCAGCATTGGCAGGAACGTTTGTATCAGTATGTGTTGGTGTCCAGGCGTCCAAAACTTCTGTTGTAGCATTGTTGTTTCCTGAAGCCAGTTCCATTAAAGTATAATTCATAATCTGATTTCCTTCTGAGCCCTGAAAGAAGATATTTAAGTCTAAATTTTTATAAGTGAAATCATTGTTCAGACCAAAAATAAAATCAGGATTTGGATTACCAATTATCGTTTTATCGTTAGAATCAAGTTTTCCGTCTCCATTTACATCTTTGAATTTTTCTCCACCCGGAGCCGTTTCAAAATTCCCCGGAAGAACCGTTTCTCCCTGCTGAATTACACCATCATAAACAAATCCGAAGAAAGAACCAACAGGCTCACCAACTCTAAGAATCTGAGATTCTGTAGCAAGGAAATGTCCTGGAGTTGAGTTAATTAAAAGATCTTTGTTATCAGCCAGTTTTAATACTTTGTTTTTGTTTGAAGAAATATTAAAACTTGTCGACCATGTAAAATCGGCTCCGATAAAGTTTTTAGAATTAATACCCAATTCCCAACCTTTGTTTTCTAATTCTCCAACATTCTGAAGTTGAGAACCAATTCCAGAAACTCCAGGCAATGGTCTGTTGAATAATAAATCTTTGGTAATCGTTTTGTAATAATCTGCAGTTAAGCTGATTCTGTTGTCAAATAAACCTAAATCAATTCCGTAATCCTGTTGGTATGATGTTTCCCATTTCAAATTCGGATTATCCAAAGAAGTCAATTGAACTGCGTTTACAATTACGTCACCGCTCACATCATAAATTTCTGAGAATCTTGAAAGAGTAGAGTAGGCGCCAATTGAAGGATTTCCTGTTGCACCATAACTCGCTCTTAATTTAAGGTTTGAAACGGTTTTACTGTCTTTCAGGAAATTTTCTTTGCCAATATTCCATCCAATTGCTCCAGAAGGAAAAGTTCCATATTTGTAGTTTTTACTAAAGCTTGAAGAACCATCTCGTCTGGCCGTGAACGTTAGTAAATATTTATCATCGTAATCAAAATTTAACCTTCCGAAAGCAGAAATCAATTCGGTTTCAGACAATGAAGAATCCGGTTTTAAAAACACAGTTCCGGCACCCAAATTATGATAGGAATTTGTATTCGTTAAAAAACCTCTGGACGCTGCATTCGAAGTTTCGTTTTTGTTTTTCTGATAAGAATAACCTCCCAGAACAGTCAGTATTCCTTTTTGAATAATTTCTTTTTTATAAGTAAGATAATTTTCAGTAAGGAAAGACGAGTTTCTATTGTTACCCACCGAAGCTTCTCCTTTGATATTTTTTCCTGCAATTAAAGTAGAAGGAACATATCGTCCGGTTTGCGAATTAGAATCTGATAAACCTAGTGTCGTTTTAAATTCTAAATCTTTAGTGATTTTGTAGTTTACAAAGAAATTGTTTCTGTTTACAATAGAAACCGTTTCTAAAATATTTTCCATTGCCGTCGCATACGGATTATCAATATCGTCACCAATTGGCGCTGTTGAGGTATACGTTCCGTCTGCATTATAAATTCCTTTGTCCGGCATAAAACGGTAAGCAGCAGCAATTACACCCGCAGCACCGGTACCACCCTGACCAGTCTGACTGATAATTCCGTCCTTGTTTTGTTTACTTTGAAAAGTATTCAAACCTACTTTTAATCTGTCTGTTAAGTCAGCTTCAAGATTACTCACTATGCTGTATTTATCAATTCCTGAGTTGATCACAACTCCGTTTTGATTGAAATAATTTCCCGAAACATAATATCTCACTTTGTCAGAACCACCTGAAAATGATAATTGTGTATTGGAAATCATTCCTTCACGATAAATAACATCCTGCCAGTTTGTGTTTTCGCCAGCCGCTGTATGTGTTGTAAAACTTTTGCGGTAAGCCACAAACTGATCTGCATCTAATAAATCCAGTTTATTATTTACATATTGCATAGAAGTCGAATTACCGAATTCAATAACAGGTTTTCCCGGTTTTCCTTTTTTGGTCGTTACCATGATAACCCCGTTAGAACCTCTTGATCCGTAAATTGCCGTTGCCGAAGCATCTTTAAGTACCTCAATAGAAGCAATATCCTGTGGAGCCGGCATAGAAACGCCTGCAAAACCATCTACTACAATAAGTGCATCTCCACTCGCATTGATAGATGTTCCTCCACGAACCCTGATTTTTACCGGAGCTCCCGGTTCGCCACCATTATTAGTCTGCACGGCCACACCCGCAGCACGTCCTTGCAAAGCTTGTTCTGCATTTAGCAAAGGATAAGCAGTAAGTTCTTTTGCCGTTACCGAAGATACAGATCCTGTAATGTCGCTTTTTTTACGTGTACCGTAACCTACAACAATTACTTCTTCAAGGTTTTTGGTATCCGGTTTTAAGCTGACATTTACAACAGTTTTGTTTCCTACAGGAACTTCAACGGTCTGGTATCCTACAAAGTTAAAAACCAGAACAGCGTTTTTTTCTGAAACAAAAACAGAATAAGTTCCGTCCATATCGGCAGATCCTCCCACAGAAGACCCTTTGACATACACATTGGCACCAGGAAGTCCGAGATTGTCTTCACTGGAAGTAACTTTTCCGGTGATTTTTCTCTCCTGTGCATTCATAATGATATTTACCAGTAAAAAAGATACCAGCAAACACCATTTAAGCGATTTGTTTTTTTGGTTTGTAAACATTCATTTTTTGGTTTAAAGATTAATAGTTAGTTCAGATAAAAAAGCAATAAACTCATTCCTATTATCAGCATCATAAACAGGATCTGGAGTAATATGAATTTTGTTTTTTTGAATTTCATAGGACAAATGTATAAGCCGAAAACGATATAGAAATACAAAAAAGGGTATCTAATAATACAGATACCCTTTTTTAAAGCCTTGAAAACACTGGATTTTTTAAAATACTGACACTGGTTTAGAAAATTTGTCAGCAAATTGTGACGGAGTTTCTCCGTATCGTTTCTGGAAGCATTTGCTAAAGTATTTCGGATTGTTAAAACCGACTTTGTAACTCACTTCAGAAACGTTTAATTTGTTTAATTCTAATAATTGAGCGGCACGTTTTAATCTTATTTCATGAATGAATTCGTTTGGCGTAAAATTCGTCCATGCTTTTATTTTTAAGAATAACATCGTACGGCTGACTCCTAATTCTGAACAGAAAAACGGAATATCAAATTGTTCGTTCGAAATATTATCTTCTACAATTTTGAATGCTTTTTTTAATAGTTCCTCGTCAAGCGAAGAAACCGTAATTTCTGACGGCACAAAACTGTCTTCACTGGAGAATTTTGCTTTTAGTCTTTCGGTTGAATTCAGCAGGTTTTTGACTCTTAATTTAAATTCAATCAGGTTGAAAGGTTTACTGATGTAATCATCAGCTCCGCTTTCCAGTCCTTCAAATTTGTAAACCAGAGAAGATCTCGAAGTCAGCAATATAACCGGAATATGACTGGTTTTTAGATTTTCTTTTATTTGAGAACAAAGCTCTGTACCCACCATTTCGGGCATAATAACATCACTGATAATTAAGTTTGGAACATATTGTAATGCTTTTTCCAAAGCTGTTTTCCCGTTATCGGCTACAATAATATTATAATCTTTTTTGAGCAGGTTTTTCATAAAATTTCGCAACACCTTATGATCTTCCACAATCAGGATTGTTTGCCTTTCTGCGTTTACAACTAAATCGTCAATGTCTTCATGTTCCGTTATTTCTGTGGTTTCAAGCTGTGCCGTATATTGTTCGATATCGTCACTAATTTTAAAATCCTTAATGATTTCATTTTCTTGAAGATGTTCGCTTCCAAGCGGAAGTGTTACCGTAAAAATAACGCCTTCTGATGTTTTTTTATTGACAACATCAATATTTCCTTTATGAAGTTTGACAATGTTTTTTACAATTGACAAACCAATTCCGGTTCCTTTATTATAATTTTTCTGAACGTTGTTGTGCATTGGAATTTCAAAAAACAAATCAAATATTTTGTCAATATGCTGTTCTGCAATTCCAACACCGGAATCTTCTACAGCAATAAACAGATTCTCATTATCATGACTTATTTTGATATTGATATTTCCGCCTTTTGGCGTATATCTGAAAGCGTTCGAAATCAGATTATAAAAAACACGTTCCAGTTTGTAACGATCAAAATAAACCAGAATTTCTTCTTCCTGAGTTTCAAAAGTATAGGTGTAACCGCCGTCTTTGGCATATTCGATAAAGGATAAAAAGATTTCTCTTGTAAATTTTACGATATTTCCGTTAGCAGATTCAAGCGCAACCTGATGATTTTCAAGTTTTCTAAAATCCATTAATCGGTTGATCAGGCTCAAAAGATGATTGGCACTTCCTTCAATAACCAACAGCTTTTTATACATTTCATTCGTTCCGTTATAATCGGCTAATATCTGTTGTAAAGGCCCAAGAATCAAGGTTAATGGCGTTCTGAATTCGTGCGAAATATTCGTAAAGAAATCCAGTTTTGCCCTGTTGTTTTCTTCAATACGTTTGGTTTCCAGATATTCCAGTTCTAATTTTTGTTTTAAAATTGCTTTCGATTTAATAATCCACATTAAACCGTACAAAGCCAGTCCGATTAAAATTCCGTACAATAGAAACGCCCATATACTTCGCCACGGCGCAGGGTTTACGGTAACGGTAAGCGTAGTAGGAGCGGTGTTCCAAACGCCATCATTGTTAGCGGCTTTTACTTCAAAAACATAAGTTCCCGGATTCTGAATCGCAAAATTGGCTTCGCTGTTTTTAGTCGTTGTCCAGTTATTTTCCAATCCAATCAAACGATAACTGTATTGATTATTTTTGGATCGGATGTAATTCGGAATGGCGAAACTAATTGAAAAATTTGCCTTATCATAATCGAGTGTTATGTCTTTCGTATAACCAATACTTTTCTCTAAAATTTCTGCTCCGTCATTCGGATTTATAGTTTCATTTTTAATCTTGAGATTGGTAATTAAAACCTGAGGCGCGTATTTATTGATGGAGATTTTTTTGGCATCAAAATAAGTAGCTCCGGACGGACTTCCGAAATAAAATTTATTGGAATCCAGTTTTAAAGAAGAATTATCATTGAATTCATTACTCGCCAAACCATCTTTCTGATCGTATAAAACGACTGTTTTTTGAGTTGTACTGTATTTAATAATTCCCTGATTACTGCTAATCCAAAGGTTTTTATCGTCGTCTTCCAAAATAGTATGTACAGAAGTTATAATCGTGTTCCCAACTCTCAGATTAACTCTGTTGAATTTTTTTCCATCAAAATAATGAAGCCCTTTTGCTTTTGTGCCGACCCAGATTTTATGCTGGCTGTCCTGAAACAAAGTCAGGATATCATCTCCCGACAAAGAAGGATTATCAAAAAAATAATGTCTGATCGAATATTGATTAGGCTTAAAATTATTTAGCGAAATGCAATTCAATCCGTTTTGTGTGCCAACCCAAAGCTGTTTTTTTTGGTCAGCCAAAATAGTCCGGATAATATTATTAGTCAGGAAATTGGATTTTGTATTATCATTTCCGATTATCTCAAAAGTTTTATTATTAGCGTTATAGCGAATAAGACCTTTACCAAAAGTTCCAATCCAAATGATTCCGTTGCTTTCTGTTTTGATGGAATAAACTCCGGTTTCTTTTAAGAACTCACTCAATTCAGCAGAAATCCTGCTGTCTTCAATCCTTTTTGAAATAGTATTGTAAGCTGAAATTCCTTTAGAAAATGTACCAATCCATAAGATATTATCCTGCGAAAGACACATCGATTTAATGTCATTTTTATTCGATTGTCCGGTTTTACTGTTGATATAACTTACATAAGAAGTTGTTGGATTATAAATGGTTATCCCGCCGCCTTCTGTCCCAAAATAGATATTTTTGTTTTTATCTGAAATAATAGAACTCACCACATCAAAACTCATCGGAATCTTCTTCGAATTCTGATTGTAATTCGAAAAATTGACATTCGATACATCCCAAATATTGACGCCTTTGTAATAACAGCCAATCCAAACCGAGCCTTTTCGGTCTACAAAAACCGATTTTACTTTATCAATTCCGTTGTTGTTATTGCTGTTGTTGATTTTTTCGAGGCTTTTGTCTTTTCCGTAAATATAGATTCCGTCGTACGCGCCAATCCATAAATCACCTTCTTTATCAAAAACCAAAGAACGAATGTCCGGATTTATTTCCTTGTACTTTTCATCAGACAAAAAAGAAACAAATTTGTTTGTTGTTTTATCGAATTGCAAAAGGCCTTTGTTCTTTGTTCCAATCCATAAATTGCCTTTAGAATCTTCTGCAATTGATTGTACATTAAGAAGATCATTATTGTTTAAACGATAGTTTTTGAAAGATAATTTTCCATTTTTTCTACTTTCAAGTTTGCATAAACCTTTGGTTGTACCAATCCAAATTTCGCCTTTTTTGGTCTTTACAATACTTAGAATATTGTTGCTTGGTAAAGTAGCAGAATCAGTATCCGAATGAAAAACAGAAGTAAAAAGGTTTGTTTTTTTATTGAGAATACTCAATCCTTTTGAGGTTCCGAACCAAAGTTCGTTCCCAATTTCTTTAATACACCAAACCGCATTGCTGCTTATCGTGTGGTTTGTTTGGTTATGTAAATACCGTTTAAAAGTATTAGAAACAGGATCGTAGCAATTGAGTCCATTATAAGTTCCAACCCAAAGTTTTCCTGAACTATCTTCATCGATGGCCAAAATATCGTTATTACTAATGGTGGTTTTATCCAAAACATCATTCCTGAAAACAGTAAATTTACTGCCATCATATTTATTCAGTCCGTCACGCGTCCCGAACCACATTTGCCCAAACCTATCCTGATGAATAGCAATGACAGAACTCTGAGAAAGCCCGTCAGTTGTTGAAATATTTTTAAGGCGGTATTTATTTTGGGAAAACGTATTTCCCGAAACAAGTACAAGAATTAGGAGAGCTATTTTTGTTTTCATAGCATTTTTTTAAGGTACAAAGTGGCAAAGGTTCTAAGGGACAAAGGTTTTATTAGTAGTTTTTTTTTTGCTTTTTAATTAATCTCACAAAGTATTGTCTCATTCTGTGTCATTTCGACGAAGGAGAAATCACACTCGTGAATCGACAAAGGATAATAACTCTCAGAATGGAGTTTCTTGTGTGATTTCTCCTTCGTCGAAATGACACAAAATTGAGATTATTTATTTCGCATAAAATCCTACTTTAGGCGCCTTTTCAATTGATAATCATACAAAGAAGGAACTTTCTCCATTGGCTGATTTAGAAACTCGATATAAGGTTCCGGTTCGTATTTTACTTCAAATTTGGCATTTCCGTTTACGCCAATAATTCTTGCGAATGGGCCGTCTTTCATTCCGTAAAGCAAAACAGGATTCGTGATTTTTTCCGGATCAGAAACCTGAATGTTTAAATTCCAAAAAGTGCTGTAAGGGCCGTGCGAAGGTTTCCAGTAATCTGCGCCGCCGCCGCCAAATAAAGCGTAACTATTATTGCTATCAGGAGTAAAATGAACCGTAATATGATCAAACAAATTCTGATGATTCGCACCCGAATGCTGGTCTAAAACCGGATCTGCAAAAACCTCACAATCCTTATAAACATTTTTGGTTGCAAAAGTGTTGAAACTCAAAGGATGAACAGCTTTATTATAAACCTTAAGGTTTTGAACCAAAACATTGTGTACTCCGCCCAAAGTCACGGTATAATGCGCCATATGATTTCCGTCAGTTGTAATATCTTGAATTGTAACGTTTGAGATTTCTTCGGCTAAAATTCCGCTGTCGGCGTTGGTGATGACAACATCTTTTACCCAGCTATTAAAAACACGAGTTAAGAAAATTCCATTGTTTCCTGGCTCAACATGATGCGCCACTCTTGGAATATCCGGAAAAGTAAAACGCAAATGCTCAACTCCGACTTCATTTAAATGTTTCCATTCGACCAATTGTGCCTGATAACCTGGTTTTATTGAAATCGTCAATGGCGTTTTTAAAGTAATTTTCGAACCTGAAATTTTAGTGATTTCAACTTGTTGTCTTACTATTGGCAGTTTTGGAAATTTCCAATGATGTGAACCCGGTTTTACATTGGCGCCTTTATATAACTCTTTGATGATTTCGCCATTTTCGCCGTCTTTATTAAAGAGTTCCAGTTCTACAACATCGCCAACTTTCAATCCGTTTACGTCTGAAACATTTATAACATGCTCGCCCATATTTCCACTGCTGACTTTTGCAAGAACATTTGGATTCGGTTCGTATTTATCCAGATACGATTTTACACGTTCACCCGGAATTTGCGTCCAGATAAAACCTCCCGACCACGCATATTGTGAAAACGGTAAATCGATATTGTTTTCATTTTCACGTTGTCTTTTATCAAAAGTGGTCAGGTATTCTCTTAATTCTGCAAGAGATTCAGGATTTTTTAAATACATCATTGGTCTCGGGCAGAAAATTTCTGTTCCGTTTTTACCGGAACCTTCTCCGCGAAGTACAAAATTGCTTCTTTCGATGTATAAAATATCGCTTAGAATGATTCTTCCGGCAGGCAATTGCAGAATTACATTTCCTTCTACAGCATTTGCTGCTTTTATGGCTTTTAATAATGCTTTTGAATCGTCTAATTCGTCATTGGGTTTTACGCCAAAATCTGTCGCATTTATTATTTTTCCCTGAAAATCAGGAAGGTTTTTTTCGCCAAAATGATACCCTGCGTAACTAAAATCGGGCAGGTAATTAATGGCAGTTTTCTGATTCAGGATTTTTGGTGTTTCCTGACTAATTACATTTAAGGGAATAAGTAGAACAGTGACAAAAATACCGCAGATATTCCGGTATTTTCCAATAGTTTGGTTTTTGAAAGTCATGATAGTTAGTAGTTTGCTGCATTTTGTTTTTTGTAATAATAAGTTTGAGAGTGGTCAGTTCTTAAACTGTTTTTTTGTTTTGCCACAAAGGCACAAAGACACTAAGATTGTTTTATCATTGCGACTTAGCGACTTTGTGGCAAAAAAATTATATAGATCTTTTAATTCCCATTTCAAGTCCTCGTAATTCGGCAAGTCCTCTTAATCGGCCAATTCCGGAATAACCAGGATTTGTTTTTTTCTTTAAATCATCCAGCATCTGATGTCCGTGATCGGGACGCATTGGTAAATTGCTTCCGTTTCTTTTTTCGACTTCAATAATAGCTTTTACAACTTCGTACATATCAACGTCACCTTCAAGATGGTTGGCTTCGTAGAAACTGCCTTCTTCATCTCGTTCTGTACTTCTAAGGTGAATGAAATTCATTTTATCGCCATGACGTCTTACAATTCCTGGTAAATCATTATCAGCGCGAACACCGTAAGAACCGGTACACATCGTAAATCCGTTTGATTTAGAATCAATAGCACCCATAAGTTCTATCAAATCTTCCTCAGTACTTACGACTCTTGGTAATCCCAAAATCGGGTAGGGCGGATCGTCCGGGTGAATCGCCATCAAAACGCCTGCTTTTTCGGCAACCGGAATAATTTCTCTTAAAAAGTAGAAAAGATTATCTTTTAATTTTTGTCTGTTAATATGATTGTAACCGTTTAATGTCACCAAAAAATCCTCTACAGTATACGCTTCTTCAGCTCCCGGTAGTCCGGCAAGAATGTTTTGCTGCAATTTTACTTTATCAGCATCAGACATGGCATCAAAATAATTTCTGGATTTTTGAATTTGTTCCAGCGAATATTCTTTTTGAGCGTCCGGTCTTTTTAAAATAAACAATTCAAAAGCAGCAAAAGCATTTATATCAAAACGCAGCGCTTTTGATCCGTCGGCAACTTCATAAGACAAATCTGTTCTTGACCAGTCCAAAACCGGCATAAAATTATAACAGATACATTTTATTCCGCACAAAGCCAGATTTCTGATGCTTTCCTTATAATTTTCAATATATTGAAGGTAATTTCCAGTTTGTTTTTTAATGTCTTCGTGAACCGGAATACTTTCTACAACCGACCAAATCAAACCTGATGCACCTTGTTTAGGATCACCGTCTTTATGCTCGATTTCGACTTTTCGTTTAATAATTTCATCAATCTGCCATACTTCACCATTTGGAATATGGTGTAATGCAGTCACAATTCCGGTTGCTCCTGTTTGTAAAATATCTTGTAAAGAAACCGGATCGTTTGGGCCGAACCATCTCAATGTCTGTTCCATTTTTTGATTTGTTTTTTGTTAGTCCTGCAAGGTTTCCAAAACCTTGTAGGTATATTTATTAAAGCTTTAAATACTCATTAAATATTTATCAGACCTACAAGGTTTTGGAAACCTTGCAGGACGCTATGATCTTACATTTAAATACTTGTCGCAGCAAATCCTCCGTCAACTTTGAGGATTGTTCCGGTTACAAATTTGGACATGTCGCTGCATAAAAATAATAGCGCTCCGTCAATATCTTCGGGTGTTCCGAATCTTCCCATTGGTGTATGTTCGATGATTTTTTGTCCTCTTGGCGTTAATTTCCCATCCGGTTCCAATAATAAAGCACGATTTTGTTCTCCGATGAAAAACCCCGGTGAAATAGCATTTACACGAATTCCTTCGCCATATTTACCCGCCAATTCAACCGCCATCCATTGTGTGAAGTTATCAATCGCTGCTTTTGAAGCCGAATAACCTACAACTCGGGTTAAAGGTCTTTGTGCCGAAGCCGATGAAATATTGATGATATTTCCCTGTTTCTGTTTTGCAAAAAGTTCTGCAAATACCTGAGAAGGAAGCATTGTTCCGATAATATTCAAATCAACAACTTTCTGTAAATCTTCTGTTTGCAAATCATAAATTGCCTGATCCGGTCTGATTGTTGCTCCCGGCATATTTCCTCCCGCAGCATTGATCAGAATATCGAGGCGACCGTATTTTTCAACAATAAAATCTTTTGCTTTTTCTAATTCTTCTTTGTTTAAAACATTCGCCTGAATAGCAAAAGCCTGTCCGCCATTATTTTGTATGGTTTCAACAGTCTTGTTGGCTTTTTCGATAGATTGGGAAACGATTCCGGTAATCACGCCTTGTTTGGCCAAAACGTTTGCAAAGTTGCTTCCAAGTACACCGGCGCCACCTGTAATAAGTGCAATTTTTCCTTGTAGGTTAAATATTGAATTCATTTATATTTTATGG
>SEBM01001009.1 GCA_004296145.1 Flavobacterium sp. | reverse complement strand
GCTGGCGTTTCTATAAACAAGTTTGCTGCTAAAATTGCATCAGATATGAATAAACCAGACGGCTTAACTTTTATTGGTCCCTCCAAAATGGAGAAATTCATGGAGAAGTTACCAGTTGAGAAGTTTTTTGGAGTTGGGAAAGTAACAGCCGAAAAAATGAAAAGGCAAGGTTTGCATACTGGTTTGGATTTGAAAAAACAAACAGAGGCAAGGCTAATCCAGCTTTTTGGTAAAACAGGAAAGTTCTTTTATAACATTGTGAGGGGAATAGATAATCGTCCAGTTCAACCACATCAAGAAATTAAATCTATTAGCGCCGAAGATACTTTTTCTTATGATTTAGGCAGGGGAGAGGAGTTAGACGATTGGATAGAGGTTATTTCGAAATCTGCGTTTAGGCGACTGCAGAATTATAAAATCTATGGGAGAACAATAACATTAAAAGTTAAGTTTGGCGATTTTAAACAAATCACCAGAAGTTTGTCTTTTCCAACTCCCATTAATGAAATAGAAAAAGTTATAGATACAGCAAAACTATTATTAAACAATGTTGACTTAGGAGATAAGAAGATCAGGCTTCTGGGTGTTGGATTTTCAAATTTCGGAGAGGTAAAAATCAGAGAAAGGTTTGATGGACATCAGCAAACGCTATTCCCTTAATTCGCTTTGTAATATTTAAAACCATCCTTTCTGGCATAACAGAATATCGTACCGTCCTCGTTAACCAAACCGAGCAAATTAAAATCTTTTTTGTTTTGATAATTAGGCATTATGAATCCTATTTGTTTGTCGAAAATTGCAGGAACAAACATTTTTTTATTTCGTGAATAAAGCCCAAACATCTTTCCGATTCTAAGCTTCTGAAAATCGCTGTCTCCAAACATATAATTAAGATTATTGTCCGCTATTTCGTCATAAATGGGTTCCAATTCAATTTTGTTTTTAGCTGAAATTTTTCCCATTTTACCGTTTGTGGTTACTCTTAAGTTAGTTGCGTACAAGTCGTTGGTAAATCTATTAAAGCTCGAATATTTATTGTCTATCACAATTTCATCG
>SEBM01000305.1 GCA_004296145.1 Flavobacterium sp. | reverse complement strand
GAGTCATAATTTCCATTGATAAATATTTGATAATTTTGTTCTCTTCTTTTTTTGTTTTCAATATCAAGAAATTCTTTTGCAGCATCTTCATATTTTTCATCTAATAAATTTTTATAAAGTTTTGGAGCTTTACCAGAACTTAAAAAGTAAGCCCCACAATTAAATAATATATCGACTAACGCGTCAAATTCTCTTTGATACAATTTAACTGTTACATCTCTTTGTACAGCTTTTTCAAATACTTTTAAATCTTCTTTAAACAACTTTGTTGCTTCTGCTTCAGTAATGCCATTTTTAAATTCATCTGGAATAGTAATGTCCTCACATTTTTTCTTTTTTATTAGATGACCGTATCCTATCGTACAATAGTCTTTTGAGTCATTATAAGCCTTATTATACAACTTTTCCCAATCTTTAATAAATTCAATTAATTTATCACTTGCTTTGAGTGTTTTTGGATCTACTCTTTTAGATACCACATTATTTACAGGAGCTAATTTTCCTGAACTGGTACCACCACCCATACAACTACAAGTATTTGTAAATCCTAATTCTAAAGCAAGAGTTACAATATTTTTTTCATTTAAAGCGTTTAAACTTTTTGCAAAAAAAATATCCTTTAGATAAATTTCATCAAACTCTCTTACATCATAATGTACCCAAGTTGTAGCACCAATACCAGTGGATTCTAGATTAAATATGTTAGTTTGTCCAGATTTCCAGTCCCATTTTGCGCCAAGATATTTATTAAAAATATCTTTCCTGATAATCTCCATATCAGAAGTTTTCTTTGTTCTACCGGTTTTATCATTAAAATGCAAATCTAATGCTTTTCCCATGTGGTTTGTTGTAGGTTTTTTTAGATATTCATCATGAAATCTACATCTGTATCCTGAATTTACTTTATTAAAACTGTATCTACCATCTTTTGCTAAGTAAAATTTCACACTACGAATCGACGACAATAGAGATCTGTGGATACCGGGATACTCATATTTATGATGAGCTTCCAAATTTCCTTTTAAATATTTTCCTTTATTGCTGCCATCTCCAAATCCAGTACATTTTTTACATTTACATTTTAATTCTGTAAAATCAATTGAATATTTATTTTGAAATTCATCAATCGCTTTCAATACATTTCCACAAACTTTACCGGTTTCTGGAACTTTCATATAGTCTCGTTGGAATTGCTTGATCATTTTCTCAGTGCGATCTGTGAATTTATCTGTTGGTACATTTCCTCCAAAACCTGCCAAGCGAATATTTATCTCTCGTATTAGTTCACTTGATGGAGATTTTTTATCTATACAGAATTTACCTCCACAATTAGCAGTTTTTCCTTTTGGCAGATTCCTCACCACCGCTGCACTTTTCTTATACTCAGGAGATTTGTATTCTTCCAGAATTTCTACCGTTAGTCTTGTAGACTCTTTCGAAATATCCGCAAAGGCAATCTCTGCGAATAGTTCCTGATGGTCTGTCCACTCAGCTCTGTATTCCCCGCTGTCAGTATCTCTAGGGTCATTTCCTATTTCACCAATTTGCTGACGATCTTTTGTTAATGCAAATGTAACTAGTTGTTTGTCATTTGTAATCTTATGGATTCCTTCATACAAAAGGTCATGTTCTCCAATAGTATCATCTTCCCATACTCGTAAATTGTAATGTTTCCCGATAACATTTTTAGTCAAAATTTCAACGATAATGGTTTCTCCAAATTTTGGAGTCGTTGTAAAATTTTTACCCGCTCTATTCTTAAAACTGACATCAATAATTCTACCGTCTTTATCCGATTGCTTATTTTTGCCTGTAGAAGGTTTATTATTTGGAAGTGGCTTTTTGTAGGTATCTTGTCTCGGTTGTGGTTTCTGAGGTTGTGGGGTTTTCTTCTTTTGCTCTGGCTTCCTCGCAGAAACTTTAGGCTGTGATTTTTGAGAATCTTTCTTATAATCAGGATTCGCTACATCTACATTTACCTGACTTGCTTTTTGTATTTTACCATGATAACTTGCCGTTATATAAAATTCGTGATTTTTTCCCTCACTCTTGTCTCCTTTCATCAGATATTTGTTGGCAATCTGTCTTAGGATTCTTTCATCTCCGCTTAAAGGAATCTTGACTTCTGCAATTCCTTTTTCGTTCACCCGTGCTTTATAGGTTCTTGTATGATGGTTATTTTTATTGATCACAGCATTATGTCCTCCTCCTGAAGCATCGTCTTCCCATAGCTGAAACTCGACTTCCTGATCAAACATGGCAGTACAAAACGCCTGTGCAAATAAGGTATCTCTGTAATTCGCCTTATTTACATCTTTTGAACCTCTTTTTAGTAAAACAACTTTATCTATTTGTGCTGTTTTGCTCTGGCTCGGAACAATATCCAATTTCGCAATCTGTTTTTTTGCAGATCCTGTTCCTGTTATTGAACCTGATTTTGTTTCAAAAACACGTAATTCGAATTCATTCGCCAAAACCGGCTCGTGGAAAGTATAGGTTACCGACCTTCCAAGTTTGGGTGTACCTGTAATGTCTCGCCAACTTCCGTTTTTTTGTTTCTTGAAAAGATACCATTCATATTTTGTATTTTCTCCGAATATGGATAATGAACCAGAGGAGATCTCATAGGCATAAGCTTTGCCTACCACTGGATTTTGACTTCCTATAATATATGCAAACATAATTAACTATAATATAATTGATCTGTATCGTTGGTTTCTTCTTTAAACTCGTCAAAATCCATTACGGGATTATACACTTGTTGTTCTTTTGTATTTGCATCGCTTGCTTGACTTTTCCCAGCCTCACTTTGCTGACCGTGTTTGAAAATCGTTATTTTTCCTCCGGTACTGCACATCAACTCAGAAACTTCTGTGACACAGCTTTTGTCCATAATCTTTACTTTTTCATAGGTTTTAGTCCATTTCCCTACCGGTGCATAAGCACAGGGAAGATAGCCTCCGGATGAAGGTTTTAGTTTGCACTGTCCAAATGGTTGTGCAGTAGGATCTAGTTGAGTGTCATCTTCCGTTACCGCAAGATAATCGGCTTTTCCATCTGCATCGTTCCAATAATGTTTTTGATGACTGGTTACTTTAAATTTAGGTAATTTAAAACCCTGATTGCATTGGCACATTCCTTTCTGAACAACAAAATATTTACCGTCATGTTCACTGGAGCCACTTTCGGATTGTTGCTCCTTTTTTTTGTCTTCTTTTTTCTCTTCTTGTGATTCTTCCTGCTGTTCTTCGGAAGATTCTTCTGTTGTTTCCGCTTCATCATCATAACCGTTCATAGGATCGGTTACTTCCTCTTCTTCCTTCAAATATTTTAAGTCTTCGGGAATCAGGAGTTCTTTTCCGGGAACTGGTTCGTGTCCCAGTAAATCTTCCAGAGGACAATAGATATTATGATATGAACGGAGAGTTTGTCCGTCTTTAACCCCGAATTGCTGTGCAATAGAGTTTAAAGAATCTCCTTTTTGTACGGTATATTTTTTCATCAGAATGTGTTTTATTCTTCTACTAAAGTACTGAATTTTTTAAATTCTTTTTCTTGTTTTTTTTCAACAAGTGTCAATATGTGTTTACTATACATTTCGTCTTCGTGCCATAAACTGATTTCTGCATCTGCACGCAGAAGCCGTTTGGTTATCTTATCTGTAGTGTACTTGATTTGAACTTTTCCAGGAACATTTTCTTTCCGTATTTCTTCAAATTTCGCACCTATAATGAGTTCCTGAAGGCTGCAATCATCGATACTATTTCCATGAATGGTTGTTTCAACAGTGTCTGGATTATCATGATTATATTCAATCTCAAATGTACATTTCAGAGAAAATGAGTTTGAGATAAAATAAAAATTATCTTCCCATCCTTTTCTTTTGCGAAACCAATCCATTTCCGGGAATAAAACTTGATATAATAGTGTGGAAGAAAATCTTTTTAATAAAAACGCTTCATTTGTAAGGGAGGCATGAAATTTATTAAAATATGACTTTGCCACTTCTCCAACAAAAAAATCCTCCAAATCAGATCTTTTGCTTTCGAATTTTTTAATTATTGATTTATGGTCATAGAATCCTTTTATTTTTCCCTGTGCAGGAATTAAAAACAAAATAGGAGAAATACTTTCTATGCAGGCAATCGAGAGTAAACTTATTTTATCATCGGAATCTTGATTATTTTTCCTGAAACCAGAGTTTTTTAATTCTGCTACAAATCCTTTGTCCATAGTTTCACGAAGGTTAACAGAAATTGAATAACTAACTTCAAAATTTTCTCTGTCATCTTGTTCAAATCGTTCAGCAACTTCATAGTTTGAAGCATAGAATTTTGTAGTCAGGTAAACTGAGGGGAGATTTTGGATTAATGATGCTTCTATTTGGCTTTCTTTAATTTCTGCAATTTTTTCGTAAGGAGGAATTAAAATTTCGTGAATCCCATTAAGATTATGCCCAATGAGATTTTTCAAATCGCAATAGGTATTGTGATAACGTTTCAATGCTTCCGCAGAAATGCCTAATTTCGCTGAAACAGACTGAAGGGTGTCTCCGCTTTTTACCTGATATGTGGATATGCTGATGTTCATATTTTCTCTGCTCTTCTACTCCTCACTAATTTTTTTTCTGGTCTTATCGGCATATTGCGATTTATATTTCCTTAAATTCTTGGTAAAGGTTACCTTTATAAAAAAGGTTTATATTCTCGTAAATGCTAATGATTAATAAACAAATATTAAAAAAGTTAATAGCATTTATTGATAATAGTATCAACTCTTGTAAATCTGCTTCCATTTGTAAATAATCCTTTATAATATAACTCTCCAATAAATTTTGATGAATCATTCTTGCATCTAAAAAAAAAAATTTTTGCAATATTATAATGTTCTATATCTTCTAGTTCATTACTTGAAAAGCCCCCTGGATCGGGGACATGATTTAAAAAATATTTTGTGTTTGAATTGTCTGAATAAAAATGAATGGATGAATCACTTGGGATTTTAGGATTTTTTACTACAAAATTAACTAGTTGTTTTTGTAGTAAAAAATCCTCTTTAGGAGGATTTTTTACTACAAAAAATCCTTTAATAACTTTAGATTCTACAAACTCTATTTTTTTTTCCTTACAAGAAATTAAAAAAAAACATATTATCAAGGCAATTT
>SEBM01001008.1 GCA_004296145.1 Flavobacterium sp. | reverse complement strand
AATTACTGTAGGGCGGTCGATGTTCTTGAAGTCTTTAAACTCCTGGAATGAATCGATTAAGTTAATATTGCTCATTTGTTTATTTAAATGAAATTAAAACCTTTGTTTCTACTATATTATTAAATTCAATTTGGGTATTTACCAGTTGAACTTTTTTACCTTTTTCTTTTACTTTCTCTTCAATTTCTATTGCCAATTCAGTAACAGCAATTAATTTACCTTCTTTTGCCGTTCCGTCACTCAATTTAATGCCTAAATCTCTGCCAATGTTTTTATGAAATTGACGATTTAATTGTAGTGGTTCTCCAACACCAGGAGATGAAACTTCTAAATTATAAGCTTTATCAATGGTGTTTTCTTCTTCTAAATGAAAACCTACATGTCTGCTTATTGCGGCACAATCTTGAATACTGATCCCTTCATCACCATCTACATGAATAATGAGTTTATTGTTTGGAAGCATCTTTATAGACACTAAAAACAGTTCGGGTCTGTCTGCAATCTTTTCTTCTACGAGTGCTGCAACTCTTTTTTCTACCTGCATATCCTAATTTGTTGCAAAAGAAAAGAGGGGACTCTGTCCCCTCTTCTTCCTCTATTACGGTGCAAATGTACGAATTATTTTTGCAAAACAAAAAACCCTTTTGAAAATGAGGCGCATAACTAACGTTTTAAAATTTTTTGCTGCGCTTTTATTTGTCTGCCAACCTGCGATTTTATGATTTCTTCACTTTTAGCAAATTGTGTATTAATCATCGTTTCTACCAAATAGACCTTGCCTTTTACAAATTCATTTTTAGGCGTGTAAATTAAACTATCTCCTATTATTGTTAAATCTCCAGGGTAGGCTATTTCCATACTTAATGAATCATCGTCGCTAGGTGTTTGTAAAACCGAAACAACTTTTTGATAGGCAGAATCTGTTGCGAGGTTGGTTTTTAATTGATACAAGCCTGCATCATTTATATTCTTAATTACGATTTTTGAGCTATCAGAAGAAAACTGAATAGATAATGGCTCACTATTTGTACTGCCGCAAGCAATTAAAAGCCACAATAG
>SEBM01000304.1 GCA_004296145.1 Flavobacterium sp. | reverse complement strand
ATTAAACACCCTAATTTTAATTTTTGTTGTTGTTGTTGTTGTTGTTTTCAAATCACCATTGCCGCAAGAAGAAAACAATGCTAAAAATAATATTCCGTAGATGATGTTTTTCATTTTTGTTTTAATTATAGTTTATTTAGAGCTTTTTGCAGCCCTAGTAAGTAAAGATTTGAATTTGCCTGGTAAAATGAAAAGCCAAATCTATCCTGAAATTGATATGCATAACTTTCATCTAATGCTATTGCTTTATCCCAATTATTATAGACTTATAACTATTGGAGAAAAAACCCATATATCTCGATATAGCATGTCCAAACTTATGAATGATAAGTCCTGCAGTTTCTTTATAAGAAGTAAATGCATTTTTGTAAACATTTATAAAACCATCGTCAGAGCCTGTGTATAATTCCCTCCGTTCTACGAAGTATTCTTACTTGACACGCTGCGCAAATTTCTCTGACTTTGCCCATTTCAAACAAATATATTCAAAAAACATACACTTCCGAAAGCTATGACTTTAAACCAAACCCCAGCTATCAGGTATTAGAAAAAGATATTTAAGTAAATGTAAAAATAAGGGAAAGTAAATCAGCATTTATAATCAATTTTGTCACTATTTTTCGGACTCCAAAACCATCACATAACCTAAATGATAAAAGAGTACGATATTGCAATATTAGGAGGAGGAATCTCGGGATTTTCGACTGCTTTAAGATTACAAACTAAGGGTTTTAAAACAGTTGTTTTTGAAGCTCACGGTCAGTTAGGAGGCTGTGCAGGCTTTTTTTCAAAAAAAGGTTTTTCTTTTGATGTTGGTGCAACAACTTTAGTCGATTTTGTGGATGGCGGCGTTGGCGGCAATTTTTTTAGAGATATAAATTTAGAAATTCCAAAAGGCGAATATATCGATTACATAGCCTGGCTTCCTGATAGAAAAATAACCTTGTTTCGGGATCATGATAAATGGCAGAAAGAGCGTTTGGAGAAACTCGGCTCTACAGAAAATCACATTAAGTTCTGGAAATTAATGGATAAAGTAACTGAAGTTTTTTGGAATGCCAGCCGACAAAATATCAAGCTGCCAATTCAGAATGTTAAAGATGCTTTTACAGTTGTAAAAACAATAGGGATTGAGAATTTACATCTATCAAAATATCTCAATCTAACGATGCTCGATGTTCTAAAAAAGTATAATCTCGAGAATGATAAACCTCTCATTGGATTATTAGCAATGCTTATAGAAGATACTGTACACAGTAATATAGAAGATGCTCCGTTTATAAATGCCGCTCTTGGAACTACGATTCGGGGTGCGGGATTAATGCGTGCAAATGGTGGCATGAAAAACTTTTGGGATTATTTATCGAATCATTATCTGGAAATTGGCGGCACAATAAAAAAGGGAAATAAAATCTTAAATTTCGAAAAAGCAGACAAAAACTGGATTATAACTTCTACAAAAGGAGTTTTTAAATCTAAAAAAATAGTAAATTCATTACCCCTTGACCTGACTCATGCGATTAGTCCAAATTCAATAAAGCTGAAACTACAGCAATATTTAAGCAAAAACGAAAAATATCAAGGAAGTGCAATTGTTGTTTTTCTTGGTGTTCCTGAATCGGAAGTTTCTAATCAGACTTTGACTCATCATCAAATATTATTAGATTATGATGCTAAATTGGGAAACGGGAATAATATGTTTATTTCTATTTCGGCAAAAGATGATATAATTTCTGCACCATCGGGTTTTAGATCTGTGATGATTTCTACACATTGTACTATTTCTGATTGGCAGAATTTATCTGAAATACAATATCAAAATAAGAAACAAAATATTGGTGCGTATTTAATTGAATGTGCAAGAAAGGTTTATCCAGATTTAGCCAGGAATGCGGTTATTTATGAAATTGGAACGCCACTCACCTATCATAAATTTACACATAGAACTAATGGCAGTGTTGGAGGATTTAAACAAACTGTAAAAAACTCAAATTTTAAAGCTATACCACAAGATATTGGAATTGAAAATTTCTGGCTTGCCGGTGATAATACCTGGCCGGGACTTGGAACTGTTGCTGGTTTAATCTCAGGCAGAATTGCGAGTGAATATTCTGGAAGATAAATACTAATATTCCAAAAGTTAATCTTAGCAATTAACATTACAATTATTACATTTTTATTATATTTGGTTTTTATATAAATTATTATAAAACAGGAAATAATTAAATATATTAAATTCGAAGATATGCTTAAGATACATTATAAAGTTCAATTCTGCCTGTTTGTTATTTGCCTTTTCTTTATTGGTATTGGTATTGTCCAAACCATAGATGAGGGCTTTAAAACTGAACGCGAACTTTTTGGGCAAATCTCACATTTTGTTCCATTTACAATGGGAGCCATTATTTTTGGTAATAATTTATACTTCAAAAGAATTCAAAATTTCAAAAAAAACAGGGATTACTAATTCCCTTTTTAATTATAATAAGAAAGCCATGCAAATAAAACTTGTATGGCTTTTTATATTTAAAAATGTATTTTAATCTAACTCTGCTCTGGAAAATAAATCTAATATCAGTTTTTCATTTTCACAAGCTTCCTTAAAAGAAATGATAAATTCCTTCAATGCTTCTGAATCCGAAGAATATGCACAAAACATGCTGCCTTCCGGATCAAACTCAACAATGTCTGTCATGTTTGGCTTTTTTTCTTCTAAAAAAACTTGTGCTAGAGAGGCCCAATCATATCCATTCCCTTCAAAACCCTCTTCTTCTCGTGTTTGAAAAATTTCAGTTTTATATTCACCAACATTTAAGCAAACAGACACACTAGTTTCGTGTTCTACCCAAAAAAAAGGTTGTATTATTTCTTCAAAGTTGTTACTCATATTTAAAAAAATAGTTATTAGGTTGGTTTAAATTTTATCTAATTCTAAAAATAAACTATCAGCAGATTCTTTTACCCCATCTCTAAAACTTGCAGGTATCTTTTTTCCGCATCTTTCAAACCAGGCATAGAAAGTTTCTTTTATTTGGCTTCTGTTTAATTTTTCTACTCTCCTGCTTGCCATTTCAGGATATTTTTTACTTAAGTACACAAAAGCATCAATATGAACTAATAAAGGCTGACATGAATCTTCAGCAGTTCTCAACCATAATTCTATTCCTTCTATTTGTTGTATTGCTAAATTAAAATAACGAGCTGGCTCTAATTCAGCCATTTGATTTCCTTCTGGTGCTGTACTAAAAATTTTCATTTTTTATTATACTATTATTTACATTTAAACTTTGATCATGCTACTTTCTTGCTACGCAAATGTCTTCGACTTTGCGTTTTTTATTAAATTTTGGGGAAGCAGAGGCCTTGTACATAGTTTCGGCGTACAAATAATTCAGAAAAACCTATTTGTCTTTTATTTTAAAAACTTTATAAAATACAAAAAGAATCCCCAGCCAAATAGGAATTAACTCTACACATATCTTCATATCCGTTATCCACATGATGGATAAAATACCCAATAAAAATATGAAACAGATATAATTGCTTATGGGATAAAATATAGAAGCAAACTTCGTTTTGGTGTTTTCCCTGTCTTTTGCACGTCTAAATTGCAGATGTGTATACGAAATCATTACCCAGTTAATCACCAGGCAAGACACTACCAAAGACATTAAAACACTAAAAGCCTCTTCTGGCATTACTTTATTGATTAAAATACAGATAGCCGCAAAACAGGAAGAAATTAAAATAGCATTAACCGGTACCGAATGTTTGTTTAATTTCTTTAAAAACTTAGGCGCACTCCCCTGATCTGCTAAACCAAATAACATGCGTGAGTTGCTGTATACACTACTATTGTAAACTGATAAAGCGGCGGTTAATACAATTAAATTCAGCACATTGGCTATAAGGCTTGTGAAAAATATTTTCTTGCCGAAAAGCTCAAATTCCATTCCGTTCAAATTTTGAAAAACCATTACAAACGGACTGCTGTCTGTTGTAATCTGCCTCCACGGTGATAAAGCAAATAAAATGACCAAAGCACCCACATAAAATATAAGGATTCTGTAAATAACCTGATTGGTTGCTTTCGGAATGTTTTTTTCCGGATTTTCGGCCTCAGCTGCGGTAATTCCAATAAGTTCTAAACCACCAAAAGAGAACATAATTAAAGCCATTGCGGACAATAAGCCCTGAAAACTCCCACTTGCCGTTTTTTCAAATAAACCTTTTGGAAAAAACCCTCCGTCGTTATACAAATTATGAATCGTTGCGTGCTCTCCTCCTGTTCCGCTGATTAGCAAATAAGTACCAAAAAGAATCATGGCAATAATCGCCGCCACTTTTATAATTGAAAACCAAAATTCTGTTTCTCCGTACACTTTCACAGAAGCAAAATTTAAAGCATTAATAACCAAAAAGAAAAATAAACTGGATGCCCACAACGGAACTTCTGGCCACCAAAACTGTACATAGACGCCAATGGCTGTAAGTTCTGCCATGCTGACCAGGATATATAAAATCCAATAATTCCAACCTGATGCAAAACCGGCAAATGAACCGCAATATTTATAGGCAAAGTAGCTAAAACTTCCTGATACAGGTTCTTCGACAACCATTTCGCCCAATTGTCTCATTATAAAAAAAGCGATAATTCCGGCAATAGCATATCCTAAAATAACGGATGGCCCTGCTAAAACAGCCGCCGGACCAATGCCAAGGAAAAGACCTGTTCCTATAGAGCCGCCTAAGGCAATTAACTGAATATGTCGGTTCGTCAGCCCGCGTTTAAGCTGATTTTCTTCTGCAGTATTTTGATTTGTTTTCACAGATTTAGGTTTTAAAGGAGTTAAATGTACTTCACAAATGTATGAACAAAGGCTGTTAATTGATTAGTTCTTTTTAATGTATCATTAAATCTGTATAATAAAAATATAAATTTAAAACCCGCTGTCTTATTATTTCGCAATATTCAGAATAATAATTATTATCAAACGGGCTACCTTCAAATCTTTTTGTAAACCAAGTAAACTCTTTATTTTTAAAGTTTTTCCACGCAGTTTGAGCCGCTATTAATTCAGCTTTTTCAGATTCGTCGCATTCCTTTTTGGAAAGCTCATAATATTTTTCTACTAATTTTTCATACTTAGCTGTTTTAATTTTGATAAATTCTAATTG
>SEBM01001007.1 GCA_004296145.1 Flavobacterium sp. | reverse complement strand
CATTTGAATATCTAAAAATACTAAATGAGGTGAATGTTTTTCAATAGCATTAACCCCATCACTTACATTTTGTGCTGTTGCTATCACGGTTACCTGCGGACAATGCTTTTCTAGCAAAGCCTGCAGGTTTTCTAAGTTGGAAATTTCATCATCTATTAAAATTGCCTTCATTGTATTATAGCCAATCGGTTAATGTTAACTTTATTTTAGTACCGTCAATGTTTGATTGTATTTCTAAGTTAAAGCGATTTTCTTTATAAATATTATTTAAGAGTTTTATTCTACTATTGCTTAATTGCAGACCCAAGCCATTGTTCTTTTTTGTGGTATCGAATCCATTTCCATTGTCGGTAACAGTTAATATTAAATCGTTTGCTTCCTTTATAAATGAGATTATAATTTTTCCATCTTTAGCTTTTTGCGATATGCCATGTTTAACCGCATTTTCTACAAAAGGTTGTAGCAGCATACTTGGTATTTCTATGTTATCTAGGTCTAGGTTTTCGGAACGGCTAATTTCATATTTAAACCCAAAGCGTAATTGCTCCATTTGTAGGTAATCGTCTAACAAAGTTTTCTCTTGAGATAAACTAATCAATTCTTTATCATCAAGTACATTACGGGTTAAGCGAGCAAATTTGGAAAGGTATTTATTGGCATTATCTATTTCTTTTTTATTGATTAGATTTTGAATACCTGATAATGCATTAAACATAAAGTGTGGATTCAGTTGAGAGCGGATGGAGTTTAGCTGAATTTTAGCTGTGTTTTTCTGCTGCTCTTTTTCTGCTAGCACTTTTTTGTTTCTTTTTTTGATGATATAAAGGATAATCAGGAAAAGTAACCCGATACCAAAAGCAGCGATAAACGCATACATTAAAAGTTCTTTTTTGGTGTAGTTTTCTTCTTCTAAGGTGATTACTAAGGGATGTCTGGTTATATATTTTTCTCTTTCTTTTGAGGAAATATTCCATCTAATTAAAGGCTGAATAATAACTTCATAATCTCCTGATTTCTTGAAGATATTTTTGTCTATGCTTGTATGTGGTAGGTACGCATT
>SEBM01001006.1 GCA_004296145.1 Flavobacterium sp. | reverse complement strand
ATTTTAATAATTGCAGGATTGTTTGAGGTTGGTTTTGCCTCATGTTTAGGAAAAGTAAAAGAAACATCGGGAAACGAAATGTATTATTGGTTTGGCGGTTTTCTTGTTTGTCTTACAATCAGTATGCTTTTGCTCATTAAAGCAACCGAAACTCTACCGATAGGAACTGCTTACGCAGTCTGGACAGGAATCGGAGCTGTCGGAACGGTTTTAATGGGGATTTTGGTTTTTAAAGATCCGGTAAGTTTTTGGAGAATATTTTTTATCTGTACTTTGATTGGTTCTGTAGTAGGTTTAAAAGCAGTTTCTCATTGATCAATATGAAGATGTTTTTTAATCAAACTTAATATTTATCACTACATGCAGAATAGCTTTATTTTGTATCTTTAAATAAAAATTTCTATGAAAAAAGCGCTACTCTTTTTAACATTTTTGAGTAATCTTATTTCTGCGCAAAACGCTGATCTTTTTAATAACAGCTGGTATATTTCGCAGATTGTGATCAATAATCAAACGTCTGTCAGTCCTATAATGCAGGTTTCTATTGGCGCATCTTCCTTTTTAAGTAATGGAAGCACCTACAATTTTAATTCTTCGTATTACAATTCAGCAGTTTCTACAATCACTTTCAATACAGTAACGGATAGCTTTACAAGACAAGGTGGGGGTTGTACACTATTGGTTTACAATGGGACAAATGCATCAGCAGCTCAAGCTTATGATCAGAAAAATTGCGATTTTTATTTGAACACAACTTCCGGATCAATTTTTAATGATCAAATTATAAGTAACGGAACATCAAAAACTCTTATCATCACAAATCCTGCTAACGGAAATAAAATATACTATAACAATTTCTTTTTGGGTACAAAGGATAATTCGACACTTAAGAAAAGCTTAAAAATCTACCCGAATCCCGTAAAATATTTTATAACAATAGAAAATGTTGAAAGAAATTTAAATCTAAAGATTTATGACACGTCAGGGAAACTTCTATATGAAACTTTGACTAATGGTAAAACAGTTAGAGTTGATGTAAGTCACTTTCAAAAAGCTCAGTA
>SEBM01001005.1 GCA_004296145.1 Flavobacterium sp. | reverse complement strand
CCATTTTGCAAAGCAAAAAGATAAAGCAATCCTCCTAAAAACAGGAAAGCAAGATTTACAAAAAGTAAAGTTCCTGCAAAAGTCAGCATATTTTTTTTTGAATTCTGAAGGTTATCAACAGAGATGTTTTTCTGCATCATTTCTTGATCTAATCCGGTCATTGCAATGGTGATAAAAATTCCACCTAAAATAGTTTTAAGGAAAAATGTCTTGGAATTAGGATCAAAATTGATGAAATGGGTATAGTTTTTCTCTCCTAAAATGGTATAGGCTTCGTTAAAAGAAAGATTTAAATTAGATAAAATATAAACGATACAGGCAATCAAACTGATGATCATAAACGAAGTCTGCAAAGTATCGGTAATTACAATAGTCTTCACACCACCTTCAAATGTGTATAAAAGCACCATCAGCAAAAGCACCATCGCAGTCAGCCAAAAGGGAACACCCAAACCTTCCAATAAAAATATCTGTAAAACATTGACAACAAGATAAAGTCTTGCAGTTGCACCGATCGCTCTCGAAACGATGAAAAATACCGAGCCGATTTTGTGCGCTTCAACATTAAATCTTTTACCTAAATAAGTGTAAATCGAAGTCAGATTCATCTTATAATAGAGTGGAAGCAGTACCGCAGCCACAATAAAATAACCGATGAAAAACCCGATCACCATCATATAATATTCAAAACCTCCGAAAATATATTCGCTTCCGGTCATTTTACCAACCGTTCCGGGAACAGAAATAAAAGTAACCCCACTCAAGCTGGTTCCGATCATCCCGAAAGCAACGAGCCACCATTTACTTTTTTTGTTACCGATAAAAAACGACTGATTGTCAGAATTTCGGCTCGTAAAATAAGAGATCACCAAAAGACCGACGAAGTAAACGAAAACAAACAGCAAAAGGATAGTTCCTGGATTCATGCTTAGATTTTAAATTTTAGCAAATATAGTTTTTTTTGTTTCTGCTAAAAAAAAGAAAAACCTTTCAGAGAAATTTTCTGAAAGGTTTTTAAGATTTTTATTCTGACTAATTTTTTACAATACATCCTGCAAATC
>SEBM01001004.1 GCA_004296145.1 Flavobacterium sp. | reverse complement strand
CAGTTTTCACACTCGGAAAATCAGCTTTTAAATTGGTGAGCAAAAAAGCGTAAGTTTAGATTAATAATTATATACGACCTGCTTTGATTTTATCGAAGCAGGTTTTTTTGATTTTAAACTAAATTTTCTTTTATTTTTGCAAAACAAGTGTTTAATGACCATTTGCTTGTGAATAAATATGGGTAGAAATTTAACAATTGATATTTTAAAAATTGTCTTGGCATTTTTTGTCGTGTTTCTGCACATGAATTTTCTTAAAGATACTTATCCGACATTAAGTTATGTATTGGTTAACGGATTATTTAGGATTGCAGTCCCCGTTTTTTTGGTGATTACAGGATTTTATTTCTTTCATATTGATAACACAAAAAAGCTGAAAAAGTGGCTTTTCCGAACGTTTCTGCTGTATGCAATCTGGATGTTGATTTATATCTATTATTGGAAAAATAATGAGCAAATTTTGCTGACCATAGTTTTTGGTTATCACCATCTATGGTATTTGATCGGAACTTTTTTCTCAGGGATTATTCTTTATCTTTTAAGAAGACAAAGTTCTTTAATCCTGATTTCTCTGGCTATAATTTTATTTTTAACAGGATATGCAGCGCAGATTTTAGGAAATCTACATTATTTTGAAAAAGAGCAAGATTCCCTTTTGAATATGTATCTCCTTTACAGAAACTTCCTTTTTGTATGTTTTCCTTTTCTGACGATTGGTTTTTTAATCAATAAATGTCAAACAGATCTTTCGAAATATAAACATTCATATTTCTTAGTGATTCTGTCTATTCTTTGCGTGATTGGAGAAGCGTTTTTAGATTATTATTTGATAGGTACAGAGAGTACAGATATTTTATTTTCGTTGTTGTTTGCGTGTCCGTTGGTGTTTTTGTATTTTAAAAACATTTATGTGAAGACCAATTCCAAAATTTTAGCAAATCTTTCTACAGCGATTTATGTTGTACATCCGTTGATTATGAAATCTACTTTCTATGAAGAACTTCAATCTTTCAAAATTCTGATCTTCATCGCAATATTAATTCCGGTAAGTTTTGCTTTGGTT
>SEBM01001003.1 GCA_004296145.1 Flavobacterium sp. | reverse complement strand
ATGAAACTCGTGAGTAATTACGTGTGTAAAAAGTTGGAGGGCTGATGTTTTTATTTTTTTGCCAGAAAAATCTTTATCGATTTCTTGGTCCAAATGGCCTGCAAATTTTTCGAAGAACCTTTCCAACAGTAAGTTAGTTTGTTCAAATAATTTACCTACTTGAGCTATCGTTTTCACGCTTTCTTCATCGATATAAGGCATATCCAGTTCCAAAGCAAATTTGCCAATCCAATGAATATAGACCTGATTTATATGGACAGCAAAATAAATTAATGTTTTATTGTTAAATGCTGAAACAGGAGTAATCAATTGCGAATCAGAAAATCCTTTTAGGAATGACAATTCTACTTCTCTTGCACTGCAAATCATGTCATATTGCTGTTTTAATAGATCTATCATCGTTTGAATCAAAATTTAAGTAAATGAATGTTTCAAACAAATATATTACTGATGTGTTAAATATTGATTAATTAAACAGCTATGTTTAGCTTTAAATAAGATTATACAATATCTTAGCGCTACTCTCAACTATACATTATACACCCCATATGGATAAAAAGGAGAATTTAGATAACGTATTTAAGGAAGAAATAAAAAAACCTTCTGATTTTAAATTTGGTGCCACCGTTGCCAACGCATTTGATGATATGGTAGAAAGGTCTGTACCTTTTTACAATGAAATACAGCGAATGATTATCGAGTTGGCTGCTGAACATGCAATGCCGAACACAAATGTGGTAGATTTAGGTTGTTCTACTGGTACAACGATGATTGGATTGAATCCCTATGTTGCCGAAAACATCAAGTTTGTAGGGATAGATGATTCTAGCGAAATGCTCAAAAAATGTGATGTTAAACTACAGCAAGCAAATTTTACAAGAGATTATGAATTAGTAAATGCAGATCTGCACAATGAGATTAAAATAGAAAATGCATCTGTTGTTATTCTTTGTTTAACACTGCAATTTATGAGGCCTATTTTTAGGGAGAAATTATTGAAAAGAATTTACGATGGTTTAGTTCCAGGAGGGGTACTCATCATTTCAGAAAAGATTTTGGCAGAAGAT
>SEBM01001002.1 GCA_004296145.1 Flavobacterium sp. | reverse complement strand
CTTATCTAATTTAGATCCTAATTTTACTAGTCGAGATTTAGACTCCTATAATATTAAGTTAGAAAATATTATAAGGGAAGTAGATCAACTAGAAAAACGGAGAACAGGATCAATATATGTAGTAATTTTGGCTATTGTTTTATCTATACTAAGTGTTTTCGTAATGTATGAAACCTCCAAAACTCAAGATACAATACAAGATAAGATTGATGAAGTAAACAAAGTGGCAAATACGGCAGATTCGATATTGAATAGCGCTATAAAAACAAATGAAGATTTTAATAAATCGAGCGAAGAACTAAGTCACGCTTACCAATCAAATAAAAGCAAATTTGACTCACTGTTAGAAATTAACCTAAAATACCAAAAATCAATTGAAATTGCAAATAGAAAATTGAATTTAGCAGAAACTCAATATGGAATTAAATTTCGAGAATTGCAAAACAATGATATTACCACAATCAGTATTTATACTGAGCAAGAACTTTTCAAAAAAGTAAAAAAAGATAGTATAAAATAATTCAGTTCTCTAAAAACATTTTAACCGCTTCGTATTGCCGACATCGGGAATATGGTATAAATTTAAACCTGTCGAATCCGACACCTTATAAAAAAAAGATTTTACAATTTACGAGAAACCATAATTTTGTATCGCAAAAAAGCTTTAATTTTGAGTTCATAAGCTAATACTATGAACGATCAATTGTTTGTTGAAATGAAACCTAACGATTTTAAAATAAAATTTGGAATGCATTCACACGAAATAGATGTGAATGTTTTAATTAGTAGCCTAATGTATACTTCTAATCTTATACAGGAGATTAATAAGGAATTAGACACCGATAAAAAAATAGACGTTAAAATAAAAGCTTTAGAAAAAGGTAGTTTTGAAATTCATATTGAACTTGTGGAATCAATACTTAAATCCATGTTTTCTAGTGAAAGCATATCTTATGCAGATAGCATTATAGGTGTTTTAGGAGGACTTTATAACTTTGCTTCATTTCTAAAAGGTAATAAACCAAAAGAAGTTATTACTATTAATGATAGTCAGGTTAATATTACAAA
>SEBM01000303.1 GCA_004296145.1 Flavobacterium sp. | reverse complement strand
ATTCATAATTCATAATTCATAATTCATAATTCATAATTCATAATTCATAATTATTTTTCAATCATCAATCAAAAAACGTTTTTAATAACAACTAATACTTTTTAAAAAATATGATAACCATTCAAAATTTAACCAAAGTTTTTAGAACTGAAGAAGTAGAAACATCAGCTTTAAGCGGAATCAACTTAGAGATTAAAAAAGGAGATTTCCTGACTATTATGGGGCCGTCTGGCTGTGGGAAATCGACTTTACTAAATATCATCGGGCTTTTGGACAGCGCTTCTAACGGAAGTTATAAATTATTAGATCAGGAAATGATCGGTTTAAAAGAAAAAGGAAGAGCGAAAGTTCGTAAAGAAAACATTGGATTCATTTTCCAGAATTTCAACCTTATTGACGAGCTTTCTGTTTATGATAATATCGAATTGCCTTTGCTCTACAACAATGTAAAGGCTTCAGACAGAAAACAAAAAATTGAGGCCATTGCCGAAAAACTGAATATTTCGCATCGTTTGAAACATTTTCCGCAACAGCTTTCGGGAGGACAACAACAAAGGGTTGCTGTTGCCAGAGCTTTGGTAAATGATCCGAAAATTATTCTTGCCGATGAGCCAACCGGAAACTTAGACAGTAAAAACGGTAATGAAGTAATGGAACTTTTGACAGATTTGCACGCCAAAGGTGCAACAATCCTGATGGTTACCCACTCTGATTATGATGCTTCTTTTTCGCAAAGAACTATTCATATGAAAGACGGAGTTATATTTTCTGAGAAATTAAATCAGAGAAATGTGGATGTTTTTATGGACGCTAAATAAACTAAAATGATCAAATTTATTGTAACTGCAATCGTGATTCTGGTGGAATTTGTTTGCAAAATATGGGCAATTGTTTAAAAATTAATTTTTTCCAAAACCTTAATAACTACAAAAAACACTTACCATGATTTCTAACTGGTTTAAAATATTTATTTATCATTTAAAGCAAAACAAACTGTTTTCCTTTTTAAATGTTTTAGGATTAAGCATCGGAATTGCGGGCGTTATTTTCGCTATTTTATATTGGAATAATGAACATTCGTATGACCAATGGAATCCGACAAAAGAACGATCTTACATGATTCTGAATAAAATTGGAGGAACAGGAGATATTTGGGCCACAAATTCAATTCCGTTTGGTGAAACCTGTAAAGCCACAATTCCTGAAATTGAATCTCTTTCTTTTTTTTATACCTGGTACGATGGAGCGCCAATAAAATATAATGGAAAAAAAGTAATGGGCAAAAAAATCACAATTGCTGATAATAGCTTTTTTGATATTTTTCCTTTCCCAATTATAAAAGGCGCAAAATCTAATATTCTAAAAGAGCAGAATAGTGTCGCACTGGCTGAAGAATCAGCACATCTTCTTTTTGGAAATGAAGACCCTATTGGAAAATCCATTACTTATAGCAGTAAAGTTTATATCGTAAAATCGGTTTATCGTTTAGTTACACCTTCATCAATGGAGCCTTCTTACATCTTTGGCGGCGTAAAACGTGATAACGACAAAAATCAATGGGGGAATTTCAATTACGGTATGATGATTAAAATCAAAAAAGGAATTGATCCCGCATTGGTTTTAAAGAAAATGCAAAATGTAGATTATGTAAACAGAACCATGAAAGATGCTAAGGCAGCGGGCATTTCTGTAGAGAAACATATAAAAGAAAACGGTCAAACGACTGTGATGATGGACCAACTGGCAACAGCTCGTTTGCACGGTACAAAATCGGCAGGCGACCGCAATTTTCCCGAAGGCCGCGGTAATTTGCAATTGCTTTATATCATGGCTGGTTTGTCTATTTTGATTCTTATCCTTTCTTTGGTAAATTACATAAATCTCGCCACGGCATCTGCTATAAAAAGAGCCAAAGAAGTTGGTGTAAGAAAGATTGTTGGCGCTACCAAAAAACAGATCATTGCTCAGTTTATATTTGAAACTGCCATTATTGTGATTCTGGGTATTTTATTTGCGCTTGCTATTGTAGAGCTTTCATTGCCTCATTACAACAATTTCCTGAAGAAAACTTTAACTATGAATGGTGGGGAATTTTACCTGCAGCTTATTTTTATTTTTGGATTAGTAATCGTTCTTGCCGGTATATTTCCAGCCATTTATATTTCTAATTTTGAGACTTTAAAAGTTTTAAAAGGCAATTTTTCAAGAAGTAAAAGCGGAATCTGGATTCGAAATTCGATGTTGATTTTTCAATTTGGAATTGCAGCTTTTTTCATAATCGGAGCTTTGATCGTAAATTCTCAGGTTGATTATATGATGAATAAGGAACTTGGTTTTAGCGGAGATCAGGTTATCAGTATTCCCTATAATACTCCTGATCGAATGAAAAGAACGGATCAATATCTAACAGCCAAACAGGAAATTATGAAAATTTCGGGTATTCAGGATGTCACTACTTTTGCAGGATCTTTTGGAGGAAGTACCAATTCAAGTTCAGGATTTACCCACAATGGTATTTTTGTTCAGCCACGAAATGTCGAAATGGATTTTGGTTTTCTTAAGATGATGAAAATCAAAATAGCTCAGGGTCGTGACTTATCTCCTCAATTTGCATCAGATACCGTTAACAGTATGCTTTTGAATGAAACTCTTGTAAAAGCACTGAATCTTAAAAACCCGATCAATACAATTATTACTTCCGGCTGGGGAGATGAAAAAGGAGTTATGAAATTCAAAATTGTGGGTGTTGTCAAAGATTTTCACATCACAGGCTTACAAAACAAAGTTCCGCCAATGGTTTTTGTTAATATAAAAACTTTAGAATGGAATAATTTTAATAATGTCTTTGTAAAAGTTTCTCCAAATAATTTAAAGGAAACTTTATCAAAATTAGAAACCTACTGGAACAAAAATGTAAATCCCGATTATCCTTTTGAATATGAATTTGTTAATAAAGGATTTGCCAAAACATATGAAGAACAGGTAAAACAAAAAGATATATTTTTTATCCTGAATCTTGTTGTAATCATTATTGCTATTTTCGGATTATTTGCTTTGGCATCATTCTCTATGGAAAGAAGATTAAAAGAAATTGCCATAAGAAAAACATTGGGCGCTGAGACTGACATTTTGGTAAAAAATCTATCCAAACAATATGTTGCTTTTTGTTTAATAGGTTTTGCCATATCAATTGTTCCTGCCTACATTTTATTGCAAAAATGGCTGGAGAATTTTGCTTTCCGAATCGGAATATCATTTATTCCGTTTAGCATTGCACTGATTTCATTAGTTGTTTTGACTTTGTTGATTGTGTTGACAAAAGCCTATCAGGTAACTAAAATTGATATTCTTAAATATTTAAAATACGAATAACTTGTAAACCAAAACCATTTTTTTTACAAACCCGACAGTTTTTAAAATCTGTCGGGTTTCTTTTTATACTCTTATTTCATAGTCACAGCATCAGAATAAAGTAATTTATCTAAGCTTTCGTCTCTTCCGTAAACGTCGGGAAAGAAGCTAATTTCTCCTTCATCATTTACCCAGGCGGTAAAATATCCTATATAAATTGGGATCTTCTTTTTGAGCATGCAGGTTGTTTCTTTTTCGCCGTTCATAGCGTTATCGATTTTATCAACTGGCCATTCAGGATCATCTTTCAGAATTTCGATTGCGAGTGCTCTGGCTTCTTTCACATTTATACAGCCATGGCTAAAAGTACGTTTTTCAAAAGTAAACAAACTCTTTGCGGGTGTATCGTGCAGGTAAATATCGTTTGGATTTGGAAACATAAATTTTACTAATCCCAAAGAATTTTTAGGACCGGGCTTCTGTCTTACACGGCCGCCATTCCATTCCATATTATTTTCTTCGAGGTAATTTTTGTTATTGGCCATCTGAAGTTTTAATTCATTTTGGATAATGCTGTTGGGTACATTCCAATACGGACTAAAAACGATACGGTCCATATTTCCGCTGAAGATTACGGTTTCTGTTAACCTTGTGCCCACAAAAATATCCGAAACCAAATCGTATTTTCCATTCTTCACATAAATCAGCCTGAATGACGGAATGTTTACCATAATATATTCGTCTGCTTTTGACAATTTGGTTGGTATCCAACGGCAGCGTTCCATATTAAGCATTATGGTTTTAATTCTTTTTGAAATCGGTTCGTTTAACTGATCAATATGTTCTTTGGTTAACGTATAATTGAGCTTAAGTCCATATCTTTTTTTATAATTGAGAACTCCTGCCATAAGTTCTTCATCATAAACATCACTTTTAGAATCCTGTGCCAGATCGCCGACCACAAATAAGCGTTGTCGTATATCTTTTACCGTATTCGAAATATCAAAAGGTTTTAATTCTTTATAATTAACACTGTCGATTTTAATTTTTTGCCACAAATTGTCTGTTTCTAATTTTCGGTACTTTTTTAAGGCATCCTGAAGTTTATAATACTGACTGAACAAAAGATTATCGTCTTTGTTTAAACGGTTAGAATCTACGATTAGCGAATCTAATATTCTGGAATACGAGATTGTTTTGGTTGGAAGGTACCAGCCAATTTTCTTTAAGGTTGCCGGATCTACTCCAGAATATACATTACTGGCATAAAAGACATACATGCTGGTGAGCAATAATTCGGTATCAATCTGAGAAGGGATAACATTATCACTTTCGTTGAACGCTGCATCAATTACATCTTTATAAGGCATTTTATTATCTATACCCTGATCCTTTAATACATTTACTTTTTGATATAAAAGCGCACCAAACTCTGTGATATTTTTTTCATCATACCAAATTGATTTATATTCTTTTGCTTTATAAATCTCTTCAACATCTTTTTGGTATTTTTTCAGCTTCGGATAATTTTTAAAAAAGGTATTAATTGCAGCTGGATCAATTGTAACTACAGAAATAAAATCTTTTATTTCCGGAAATTTTCCATGATGATCAAAAGCATTTTTATGCTCTTTGTTTTTTGGTACTGATGCAAAAGAAAATGAACAAAAACTCAGAACAAAAATAATCGGCAGAAAAGTAAAGTTTCGCATAATTTCAGATTTTAAATTTTATAAAAACCTTTTATAAAAAATAACGAAAGTGCGCAGAATGCCCTTAACAGCTTTCGTATATTCTTTTTAAAAATATTGAAAATCATAAGTTTAGGGCATCTCAAAGATACTGAAGATTAATTTAAATCTATTAA
>SEBM01001001.1 GCA_004296145.1 Flavobacterium sp. | reverse complement strand
TACATTAGAGAGAGCTCCTACTGGTCAAACTGTTAATTGGACAAATCCGGATTCTGGTCATTCTGGATCTATAACACCAACAAAAACATATCAAAATGCAATAATCGGCAAGTTATTTTATTTTATTTTATATCTTTGCGCTCTTGAAATAGCCCCTTATTATTTCATGTATTATTGGATTACAAAAGAGGCGGCTTATTAAAAGTTTATAATATGAAAGTGAAAACAATTTTGGTGTCACAGCCTGAACCTAAAGTGGAAAATTCTCCTTACTTTGAGCTCCAACAAAAACACAAAATAAAAATTGATTTCAGACCTTTTATTCATGTGGAGGGGGTTAGCGCAAAAGAGATCAGATTACAAAAAATCGATCTTAATCATTACACTGCGATTATTTTGACAAGCAGAAATGCAGTAGATCATTTTTTCAGAGTAGCAGACGAAATGCGTTACAAAGTACCTGAAGGATTGAAATATTTCTGTCAATCTGAAGCAGTTGCGTTTTACTTGCAGAAATATGTTGTGTACAGAAAACGCAAAATTTATGTTGGCGCAAAAGATTTTGCAGATTTATCTCCATTAATTAAAAAATACAAAGACGAAAAATTCCTGCTTCCGGCTTCTGATCAATTGAATGCTGATGCTCCTGTAACTTTGAACAACTTAAAAGTTGACTGGGCTCAAGCTATTTTTTACAGAACTGTAATGAGCGATTTATCAGATCTTGCAGATGTTTATTATGATGTTTTGGCCTTTTTTAGTCCAACTGGAATTAAATCTTTATTTAAGAACTTCCCGGACTTTAAACAAAACAACACAAGAATCGCTGTTTTTGGAAGCACAACTCAAAAAGAAGCTTTAGATCACGGACTAAGAATCGATATTCTTGCTCCAACTCCTGAAACTCCTTCTATGACAATGGCTTTAGAAAAATATATTGCTGAGGCTAATAAAAGCAAATAAACTATAGAAATTACAATATTTTAAATTCCAAATTCCAACTTATCGTTGGAATTTGGAATTTTTCTTTTTATACCAATAAAAATCTAAGTATTATTCTAAATTTTGG
>SEBM01001000.1 GCA_004296145.1 Flavobacterium sp. | reverse complement strand
TATGAAAACAAATCTCCGTTCAGCTTTGAGTTATTTCAAAATACCCAAGGATGTTTTCAAATAAGCTGTTACCATAAAAGTGAGCAAATAATAAATCCTCACCTACCCAAAGGATGTTTTAACGATGATAAATTAGAGTTCATTAAAACTGAACTTCCTGACGATGAATTTAAAATTTTGCTTTGGGCAACAGTAGTTGAAGATTATTTTTTTATGGCAAAATTTGTTTGTCAACCAACGAAGCAAAATTTGAATATTGTTAAAAAACAAATTGCAAAAGTAGAAGATAGTCTTTCAACATTAATGTGTTTAAGTTTGGACCGCAGAGAATTTGCTGTTAATTATGATAGGTTTGACAAATTCAATGCTTCTTTAGCTGCCTCATTTGATTTGAAAAATAAAGCAATAAAAAATCGTTCTTTCATAGAGCTAATAATCATTGTCGCAAATCAAATCGATGCATACTTGCGTCTGTGTATTGTTCATAAATATCAAATCATAGAAAATACTTTTTTGTTTAAACTTGAATACTTGTATCAAGCGGAAATAGATAAGCCTATTATGGAAAAGAAGATTTACCAAAAAGCCAGAGAAATGGAAATCTTATCTGAAGTACAATACAACCAACTTTATAAACTTTATGATTTGAGGAACAAAGTCGTTCATAGATATATAATTACAGATATTAAAACTATGGAACTTAAAAATATATGTTATGACTATGAGTTAGTTTGTGAAGAGATACGGTTAATCTTAGCTAAGATCGAAACAGAACAATTTGAGAAAAATGTTGGTTATCATGGGACAAAAGATCCGCATAGAAGAAAAGAACAAAGTCATGTTAATGAGCTTTTCTCGATGGTAAATGACAAGCATTTCTCTAAAGAATTTTACAGAAAGATATAATAAACTATATATAACACTAGATACGTGAAACGATGGTGAATATTCCATTATTCCACCGTTTTTTGATAGAAATTGAGATGAGTATTTGATAAACAGTTATAGAACTATTGTGTCTTTTCTAGCAGGCCAGCGATGAAGTAAAGTCTACAGTTGTTTCCTTTCAA